>NZ_JBEPLY010000006.1:0-261811 GCF_040545495.1 Martelella mangrovi | reverse complement strand
TCGTTCGGTGAGGCGGCTTATAGACCCCATTTCCGCAAACCGTCAACTCCCAACCCCAAAAAAAATGACATTTTTGTTAAGTATCTGGTTTTGTTATATATTCTCTCAAGCCACCAAAATCGCAAAGGTAAACGCCCGTTAAGATTTTCAATACGCTTCTTGGGAAGGCAGATGTGGAGAAACCCGGACGTGCCCTCAATATGCCTTTTTCCTCCCCAACAGGTCTGGAAGGTGGACATACCGCCGTAGCTGCCTTGGTGCAGTCGCATAGGCGGGGGCGTTGATTGCGTTTGCGTTCAATGGTGATTTGACAGCTGCGGCGATTTTCGGCACATGATTGAGACCAATTTCGACGCGGGCAAAGCAGGTTTAAGACCACACGCATATGAAACAAAAGAAAAATCCTGCTCGTTGGTTCGGCAGAAGCACGCCGATTGTCGTGGACGGCAAGACGCCGCCCGCCCGCCGCGATGTGTCGATCCGCTGGCTTGCCGGCGCCTGTCTGACGGGCATTACCAGCACGGCATTGATGGCAATCGCGCTTTCAGCGGCCGTTGATGGCCGCGAGCGACTGGCCACGCCGGCCTCCGCCTTTGCCAAGACGGCTGCCACGGGCACCGATGACGACGCGGTGAGAGGCAAACGTCTGGTCCCGACAACGGTCATCGCCAAGCCCTCCAACCGCCGCATTCTGCAAGTGCCGACGGCCGTGCGGCAGGGCGACCGTGACGTCATTCATTATGAACCGTTTTCCGAAGTGCGGATGGCGCTGGCGGCAAATTACGGCAAGACGCCGGACTATCCGGCGTTCGACCCTTTCGAGGTGTTTTCGACCACCGAGCGCGCCGGACCGCCGTCACATGCCACCGATGTCATCTATGACACGGATGTGGAAGGCGAGGTGGAACTCAAATTCACCCCCTTCCCTGCGACAAGACCGGCGCTTCCCTTCGCCTCCGGGCTGACCACCGCCGAGATCGAGGACACCATCCTCGCCAACGAAAACGTGCTGCATGACAGCGTCGGCGACCTGTCGATGCTGAGCTATGTCGACCCGGACCGCTTCGAACCGGAGCAGGTCATGCTGCCCCTGAAGCCGGCCATGGCCGCGCAGATCGTTGACGAAAATGTTTCGGTGAGCGCGCTTCAATCGGTGTTCACGCAGGATTTCAACGACGACATCCTGCCAGTGCGCCAGCAGGTGGGTGTCGAGACATTTCTGGTGGCGGCCGGTTATCCGGCGCCGCTTGCAACCGAACTCAGCCATCAGGTTGAAAAGGGCACCGACACGCCGATGCTGAAGGCCGGCGATATCCTGCGCATCGGCCTGATGCGTATGGGGCGCAACATGCGGGTTGTCCGTCTCAGCCTCTATCGTGACGGCGAGCATCTGATGACGATGGCGCTTAATGACGATGGCCAGTTCGTCGACGGTGTCGAACCGCCGATGAGCGACGCGGTCGCGAACGCCTCCGCCGACGATACCGATCTTCTGCTTGGAACGGCACAAAAGCCCGTGCGGGTCTATGACGGTATTTTCCGCGCCATGCTGACTTACGGACTGACCAACGACATGGCCAGCCAGTTGATCAATCTGCTTGCCAGCAAGGTCGATCTGCAGTCCATGGCGTCGCCGGACGATCAGCTTGAACTGTTCTTCTCCGATGCCGACCCGAACGGACGGGCAACCGCGACATCGGAACTTTTCTACATCGACGCCAAGATCGGCGGCCAGGACATCCGTCTCTACCGTTTCGCCGATCAGGAGACCGGCGCCGTCGATTTCTACGATGCGAAGGGCCGCAGCATCCGCCGTTTCCTGCTGCGCAATCCCGTGCCCAACGGCAAGTTCACATCAGGTTTCGGCATGCGCCGCCACCCGGTGCTCAAATATTCCCGTATGCACAGCGGCGTCGACTGGGCAGCGCCCACCGGAACCCCGATCATCGCCGCCGGCGACGGCATTGTCGAAACGGCCGGCTGGTCGTCGTCCGGCTATGGCAACCAGACCATCATCCGCCACGCCAATGGCTATGAGACATCCTACAATCACCAGAGCAAGATTGCCCCGGATGTCAAGAAAGGCGCACGGGTCAAACAGGGGCAGGTCATCGGCTATATCGGCGCCACCGGCCTCGTGACCGGACCGCATCTTCACTACGAGATGATCGTCAACGGCACCAAGGTCGATCCGATGAAGGTTCGCTTCCCGAATTCCGACGCGCTGGCGGGCGCCCAGCTTGCCCGTTTCGAATCCGAGCGCAAACGCATCGATGCCCTGCTTGGCAATGAAGACACCACCAAGGTTGCCGCAAACAACGGCAATTGAGCGCCCAAGACAATCACCCTCCGGTGCTGAACACACCAAAGGCCGCCCCGGGAGGCGGTCTTCGGTCTGCTGACAAACCCTGTAAGTAATCACAGCTTTGCCTATCCCTCCGCCGTCATTCCGGCCTTGAGCCGGAAACCAGTAAGCGCAAGTCCTTGCGCGCAAAGACTCTTTCTGAATGCGCACAACAAGCGGCCCTGGATACCGGCTCAAGGCCGGTATGACGAAAAACGCGGGACAAGCTTTATCAATACATCAAAGGCCGCCCCGAGAGGCGGCCTTTTTCGTTTCTGTCCGGCATTTGCCGTGTCGATCAGGCGACGTCTTTCAGCGCGCCGCTGAGCGAAAACAGCAACCGGTCGGAGCCGGCGTCGACCTTGACATGGGCGCCGTCGGAAATTTCGCCGCCGAGGATCTTCTCGGCCAGCGGGTCCTGCACCGCCGTCTGGATCACGCGCTTCAGGGGGCGCGCGCCATAGGCGGGGTCATAGCCCTTTTCCGCCAGCCAGTTGCGGGCATCCGGCGTCAGATTAAGCTCGATCTTGCGGTCCGACAACAGCTTTTCGAGCCTTGCCAGCTGGATGTCGACAATCGCGCCCATATCGTCACGATGCAGCCGGTGGAACAGGATGATGTCATCCACACGGTTGAGGAATTCCGGCCGGAACGATGCCCGGACGACCTCCATCACCTGATCGCGCGCAGCCGAACTATCCTCATTCTCGCCAAGCTGGGTGAGGAATTCCGAACCCAGATTGGAAGTCATGATGATGATCGTGTTGCGGAAATCGACCGTACGGCCCTGCCCGTCCGTCAGCCGTCCGTCATCAAGCACCTGCAACAGCACGTTGAAGACATCCGGATGAGCCTTTTCGATCTCGTCGAACAGCACCACCTGATACGGCCTGCGCCGCACCGCTTCCGTCAGAAGACCGCCCTCGTCATAGCCGACATAGCCGGGAGGCGCACCGATCAGCCGGGCGACGGAGTGTTTCTCCATATATTCCGACATATCCATGCGGACCATCGCGGTCTCGTCATCGAACAGGAAGCGGGCCAGCGACTTGGTCAGCTCGGTCTTGCCGACACCGGTGGGTCCCAGGAAGATGAACGAGCCGATCGGTCGGTTCGGGTCCTGCAACCCCGCACGCGCACGACGGACAGAGCGGGAGACCGACTGCACGGCATCGCCCTGGCCGACAACCCAGCGAGCCAGTTCGTCTTCCATCCTGAGCAGCTTTTCACGCTCGCCTTCCAGCATCTTGTCGACCGGAATACCGGTCCAGCGGGAAACGACCTGCGCGATGTTGTCGGGGGTGACAACCTCCTGAAGGATGGAATCCGTCACCGTATTGTCTTCGGCTTCGGCTTCTTGCAGTTCCTTTTCCAGCTTCGGGATCGAGCCATAGGCCAGTTCACCGGCCTTCTGGTATTCACCGCTGCGCTGGGCAATGGCCAGTTCGTTGCGGGCCGCGTCGAGCTGCTTCTTCAGGTCGGCAGCCTTGTTGAGCTTGTTCTTCTCCGACTGCCAGCGCGCCGTCAGCGTATCGGCCTGCTCCTGCAAGGAGGCAAGTTCGCCCTCGAGCTTTTCAAGGCGGTCCTTCGAAGCCCGGTCGGTTTCCTTTTTCAGCGCTTCCCGCTCGATCTTGAGCTGGATGATGCGGCGGTCGAGTTCGTCCAGTTCTTCCGGCTTACTATCCACCTGCATGCGCACGCGGCTGGAAGCTTCGTCCATCAGGTCGATGGCCTTGTCCGGCAGAAAACGGTCGGTGATATAGCGGTTGGAAAGCGTTGCGGCGGCCACCAGCGCGCTGTCGGAAATACGCACCTGATGGTGCTGCTCGTATTTTTCCTTCAGGCCACGCAGGATGGAAATCGTGTCTTCCACCGTCGGCTCGTCAACCATGACCGGCTGGAAACGACGCGCCAAAGCGGCATCCTTTTCCACATGCTGGCGATATTCATCGAGCGTGGTTGCACCGACGCAGTGCAGTTCACCGCGCGCCAGTGCCGGTTTCAGAAGGTTCGACGCATCCATCGCGCCATCCGTCTTGCCGGCCCCGACCAGCGTGTGCATCTCGTCGATGAACAGGATGATATCGCCGTTTTCGGACTGAACCTCGTTCAGGACAGCCTTCAGACGCTCCTCGAACTCACCGCGATATTTCGCACCGGCAATCAGCGCGCCCATGTCGAGCGCCATCAGCTTCTTGTCCTTCAGGCTCTCCGGCACATCGCCATCGACAATGCGCAGCGCCAAGCCTTCGGTGATCGCCGTCTTGCCGACGCCGGGTTCACCGATCAGGACCGGATTGTTCTTGGTCCGGCGCGACAGCACCTGGATCGTGCGGCGGATTTCGTCGTCGCGGCCAATCACCGGATCGAGCTTGCCGTCGCGGGCATCGGCCGTCAGGTCGCGCGCATATTTCTTCAGCGCGTCATAGCTTTCCTCGGCACTGGCGCTGTCGGCGGTGCGGCCCTTGCGGATTTCGTTGATGGCGTCATTCAGCCCGTTCGGCGTCACGCCTGCGCCGGAAAGCGACTTCGATGTCGAAGCGCTCTTTTCGATCACCAGCGCCAGCAGAAGACGTTCGACGGTGACGAAACTGTCACCGGCCTTCTTGGCGGCCTCTTCGGCTGTGTTGAAAACCTTGGCGAGCGGCTGGGAAAGGTAAATCTGGCCGTTGCCGCCGGAAACCTTCGGAATTTTTGCCAGTGCTGCATCATTGGCAAGGCGCACCTTTTTGGCGTCACCGCCGGCACGCTCGATCAGCGATGCGGCCATGCCCTGCTCGTCATCGAGCAGAACCTTCAACAGGTGCTCGGCACCGAACTGCTGATGACCTTCGCCGAGCGCATAGGTCTGCGCCGACTGCAAAAAGCCACGCACCCGTTCGGAATATTTTTCGATGTTCATATCTTCGCCTCCATTCCTCGTTCCGACCTTTTGAAGCGACAGAACGATGACCTGAATAAACCCCCTCTTTGAGGCGGGTCCTGATTGCGCGGCGTTGCCGCCGCTCAAGGTCAGATATGGGTGCAGGCATGGAGGCTTTAAAGAGGGCTGACGGAGAATTTGTTGCGGATATGCAACACCGCCTATCCCCTTCAGCTATGGGCGAAAATGTCGGTTTCCTCCCAGCCGAGAAGGTCGAGCTTGGCCCGCGTCGGCAGGAAATCGAAGCAGGCGCCGGCAAGCGCCATGCGGTCCTCGCGCATCAGCCGTTCCATCAGCTTGTCGCGCAGGCGATGGAGATAGAGAACGTCGGAAGCCGCATAGGCAAGCTGTGCATCGGAAAGGGTTTCCGCCGCCCAGTCGGACGACTGCTGCGCCTTGGAAACATCGACTTCCAGCATTTCGCGCAGATTGTCCTTCAACCCGTGACGATCGGTGTAGGTGCGGGTCAGGCGCGAGGCGATCTTGGTGCAGAACACGTTTTCGGTTGTCACACCGAAGGTATAATAAAGAACCGCGATATCGAAGCGACCGAAGTGGAAAATCTTCTGGCGCGCCGGGTCTGCCAGCATGGAGACAAGGTTCGGCGCGTCCTTCTGGCCGGCGGCGATCTGGATGACGTCGGCGGTTCCGTCGCCCGGCGATATCTGCACCACGCACAACCGGTCGCGGCGCGGTATCAGGCCAAGCGTTTCGGTGTCGATGGCAATCGCACCGGTATAGCGCGCGGCATCCTCGGCCGAGATGTCGTTTTTGTGGACGCGGATCGTATCGTTCATCCGTTCTTCTCCATGGGCTTTGTTCCTGCAATCCTGTCGGGTCATAGCGGATCAGAGCAAAAGACGATAGCCGAAAAGACCGACCGGGAGCGATCAACCCGCCGGCGAAGGTGTTGTGCCGGCAGGCCACAGCGGTTATCGGGGAACGGGAAAATCGCACGCGCGAAAGGCTAAAGCGATGAAAAGCAGGATAACATTTCCTCTCCGTGCGCTGTGGGGGCGGCACAGGGGTCTTTGCATCGCCTTCCTGGCGACGGCCTTCATCACGCTTGTCTTTGCCCTGCAGTTCATCTTCTCGGTGTTCTACTGGCACAATCCGGAAAACCGGAATCTCGAACTGAAGGGGTGGATGACGCTTGGCCATGTCGCCGTCGTTCACGACATTCCCGCATCGGAACTTGCCGAAGAACTGGACCTTGCACCCGACAGCCGAAGCCGGCGCATGATGCTGCGCCAGATCGCCCGCATGAAGGGGATGTCGCTCGACGAGCTGGAAGACGAAATCGCCGAAGCCCTCGATGAATACGAGGAAGAAAAGGCCGACGCCGATGAGTGAGCAGCTTCTGGCGCTCCTGCCGGTCTATGGTATTCCGGCAATCGCATTCTCCGTATTTCTGGCCTGCTGCGGCATTCCCTTGCCAACCGCCGTGATCATGCTGTTCGGCGGATCGCTCGTTGCCACGGGCGATTTGTCTTTCTGGGCGATCTACCTGTCCTGCCTGCTGGCCGCCTGCTGCGGCGACCAGGTCGGCTACTGGGCCGGAAGGATCGGCGGAACAGGTTATGTCGAACGCTTTGCCGCCGGCGGGCCGAAGCGGCAGCGCCTTGTCGACAGGGCCAGCGACTATCTTGAACGCCGGGGCATCATGGCGATCTTCTTCACGCGCTGGCTTCTGGCGATGATCGGTCCTTACATGAACCCGGTTGCCGGGGCCGCCGGCATGCGCTGGAAGATGTTCATCACTGCCGCCATTCCCGGCCAGATGCTCTATGTGATGATCTATACGCTGCTCGGTTTCATCTTTTCCCACAACATCTTCGCCGTGGCACAGATCGTCGGCAATGCCAGCGGCTTTCTGGCAGCCGGCGTGGTCACGCTGGCAATCGGCTGGTACATCACCCGCGTCCTTCATTTCTCGCTGAAGCGCAAGCGCAGACGCTACCTGAAACCGCGCGGCAGGCGCCAGCGCCGCTAGCACATACGCGCTGAATGGTGAGCGCGTGCACCGTCATCAAAACGCAGCGAAAACGTCATCTCAGTGTAATGCGGCAGGACTATCGCAAGAGCGCAGCTATTTCCGCAAACCCTGACATGAGAGGTTTTCATGCGCGCACGTCTTGCATTACTCGCAGCCGCAACCTTCCTCGCCGGCGCAGCCAATGCCGCCACCATTTACCCGCTCGACCGCGCCACCGTTCTGGTCGGTTCGCCGTTCGACTTCAAGGTCGAACTGGATCAGGTCTATGAACCCGGGCAGGTCGACGTCACGGTCAATGGCAAGGCCTATGCCGATGTCTTCGGCGCTGATGCCGAATTCGTCGCCGATGAAAAAGGCGAAGACGACGCCAGCCTCGGCTCGGCGCTGATCCTGCGCGATCTTTCGCTCGCCAACCCCGGCGATTACACCGTGGCCGTCAAGGCCGGCGACGAAGAGAAGTCGGTTACCTGGACCGTCTACGACACGCCCTCCGTTGCGAAGGCCAAGAATATCGTCTTTTTCCTTGGCGACGGCCTTTCCGTTGCCCACCGCACGGCCGCCCGCATCATGTCCAAGGGCATGACCGAGGGCAAGGCCGACGGCCGCCTGAGCATGGACGATCTCGACCGCATGGCCTTCATCGGCACGTCGTCGACCCACGCCATCGCCACCGATTCCGCCAACACCATGTCGGCCTACATGACCGGCCACAAGACCCGCGTGAATGCGCTTGGCGTTTATGCCGACCGTACGCCGGACAGCCAGGACGACCCCAAAGTCGAGACCATTGCCGAAGCGCTGCGCCGCCAGACCGGCAAGGCGATCGGCGTCGTTTCCACCGCTGAAATCGAAGATGCGACGCCGGCGGCCACCGTTGCCCACACCCGCAGGCGCGCAGACAAGACCGATATCGTCGGCATGTTCTACGGCATCCAGCCGGAAGTCATCCTCGGCGGCGGCTCCGCCTATTTCCTGAAGTCCGACATTCCCGGCTCCAAGCGCAAGGACGATAACGACTATATCGCCATGTTCGAGGATGCCGGTTACACGGTTGCCACCGACGCCACCTCGCTGGAAGACGTCGCCAGCCAGAACCCGGACAAGATTCTCGGCCTGTTCCACACCGGCAACATGGACACCAAGCTTGATCGCTCCTTCCTGAAAAAGGGCAGCGTCGACAAGTTCTCCGACCAGCCCGGCCTGCCGGAAATGACCAAGGTGGCGCTGGATCGTCTTTCAAAAAACAAGGACGGCTTCTTCCTGATGGTCGAGGGCGCTTCGATCGACAAGATGAGCCATCCGCTCGACTGGGACCGCGCCGTTGTCGACACCATCGAGTTCGACCAGGCCATCGGTCAGGCCATGGATTTTGCCAAAACGCATCCCGACACCATGATCGTCGTGACCGGCGACCATACGCACGGCGTTTCGCTGATCGGCACGATCGATGACGAGGTTGAGGCCGACGATATGCGCGACAAGGTGATGACCTATGACGATGCCGGCTTCCCGAACTACACCGACGAAAACGGCGACGGCTACCCCGACAAGATCGACGTTTCCCGCCGTCTGGCCATCTTCTCCAACAACTTCCCGGACTATTACGAGACCTTCCGCCCGAAAATGGACGGTCCGTTCGAGCCGGCCGTGAAGGACGAAAACGGCAACTACGTCGCCAACGAACAGTACAAGGACGTGCCCGGCGCGGTTCTGCGCACCGGCAACCTGCCGCACAATGCCTCCACCGGCGTTCACGCCGTCGATGACGTCGTGCTTCAGGCCACCGGCCCCGGTTCGGAAGAGTTCAAGGGCTATATGGAACAGTCGGACGTCTACGAAGTTCTCGCCGACGCCTTTGCCCTCGGCACCAGCCAGAAACAGTAAACGCGTTTTTTAAGAAACGGGACCGGGCGGCTTTCGCCCGGTCCTCTCCTGCAACTGCATGGAGGACCACACCGTGACCGACACTTCTCGCTCTACCCTTTCCCGCCGCAGCCTGCTGGCCACCGCCCTGACGCTTGGCGCAGGCCTGGCCTTTCGCTCCGCCCATGCCGCCACTGCCGAACTGGCCTTCGACGATCTTTACGGCGCATTCAGCCCGCTGGGTCTGGAATTTTCCGACAAGGTCAAGAACCTCACCGGCGAAAAGATTTCCATTCGCGGTTTCATGGCACCGCCGCTGAAGGCCGAGGCGCAGTTTTTTGTGCTCTCCGAAATTCCGATGGCGCTGTGCCCGTTCTGCTCGTCGGATGCCGACTGGCCGGACAACATCATTGTCGTCTACCTCGACAGAAAACAGACATTCGTCCAGCCCAACCAGATGATCGAGGTGACCGGCACGCTCGACCGTGGCTCCTGGGTGGACCCCGAAACCGGATTTGTCAGCCAGCTGCGCCTCAGGGACGCGCGCTACAAGACCGTCTGAAACGCCTCCCGCCGAACCCCGAAAGCCGCGCGCCCATGCTGCCCCTTCGTCTTGAAGATATTGCCGTCACCTTCCCCGGCCTTCCGGCCCCGGTGCTGTCCATCCCCTCGCTTGAAATCGCACCCGGCGAGACGGTGGCCGTGACCGGACCTTCCGGCTCCGGCAAAAGCACGTTCGTCAATATCGTCACGGGGCTCGAGCGGCTGCAATCCGGCCACGCCCGCTGGGGCGAAACAGACCTTGCCGGCCTTGCCGAAGGCAGGCGCGACCGCTGGCGCGGCGAGAATATCGGGCTGGTGATGCAGGATTTCCACCTGTTTCCCGGTCTCTCGGCCTATGACAACGTGCTGTTGCCCGCCCGTCTGGCCTACGCTGCCGGTCACGACAGGCTTGCCCGGGCAAAGGCCCTGCTCGATCAGGTCGGCATCGCCCGGCATGACCAGAAGATCGAAACCATGTCGCGCGGCGAGATGCAGCGCGTCGCCGTTGCCCGTGCGCTGTTGCGCGAACCGGCGATCATCGTTGCAGACGAGCCGACGGCAAGCCTGGACAGTGCGTCGGGCGCGGTGGTCGGCCAGCTGCTGCGCGAACTGGCCGAAACCCTCGGCAGCACGCTGATCGTCGTTTCCCACGATGAGCGGCTGGTCGCCCCCATGGCACGCAGGATTTCGCTTCTGTCGGGCGCCGTTATCGCTGACGAAAGAAAGGGCTGAGCCGTGTTCCGCTTCATTTTCTCCGACCTCAGAAGGCTCTGGGCGGGATCGGCCGTCATCGTCCTGCTGATCGCCCTTGCAACCGCGCTCGGCGTCACCATCACCCTTCAGGAACGCGCGCTGCGCCTCGGTTCGGCGCGGGCCTCGGAAAAGTTCGACCTCGTGGTCGGCGCGCCCGGCAGCGAGACGCAACTGGTGCTGTCCTCCGTCTTTCTCCAGCCTTCGGACCTTCCGCTGATGGATGGCGATGTGCTGCCGGCGCTCAACGAAGACCCGCGCGTCGACTGGGCCGCCCCCATCGGCTTCGGCGACAGCTATGCCGGTTATCCGATCGTGGGAACGACCACCGCGCTCATTAACGCCACCGTGCCGGGCTTTGCCGAAGGCGATATCTTCGCCCGCGAAGGCGAGGCAGTGGTGGGTTCCGCCGTCGATCTTGACGTCGGCGCCGAGATCAAGCCGATGCACGGCGCGGCAGAAACCGGCGGCCATACCCATACCGAACTCGTCTACCACGTCTCCGGCAAGGCGGAGCCTACCGGAACGCCCTGGGACCGCGCCATTCTCGTGCCGATTCAGGCTGTCTGGCATATCCACGGCCTCGGACATGACGACGCGGACGAGCATCACCATGATGACGATGAAGCTGGCGAGGCCCATGACGACGCCCATCATCACGACGAGGACCATGCAGCGGACAACCCCGGGCACGAACACGATGAAGACGAGCACCACCACGTCGATGCCAATGCGCCACTTGACGAGGACTGGCATCGGGGCGAAACGCCCGGCTTGCCCGCAATCCTGGTGAAACCGAAGTCGATTTCCGATGCCTACCGGCTGCGGCAGTCATACCGCGAGGCCGATGGCACCGTTGCGGTTTTCCCGGCCGAAGTCCTGACACGGCTTTACGCGACGCTGGGGGATGCGCGTCAGGTGCTCACGGCAATCGCGATCGGCGCGCAGATACTGGTGGCAGGCGCCCTGTTGCTGGTGACCGTCATTCATGTGTCCCAGCGCAAACGGGAGATCGGCGCACTCAGGGCCTTCGGCGCGCCGCGCGGCGCGGTTTTCACGATCGTCTGGCTCGAACTGTTCTCACTTGTGGGGCTGGGTATCCTGATCGGTTATATCGCCGGCTTCTTTTCCGCCCGCATGATCTCACAGTCGATCATGGCCGATCGCGGGATCGATATGCCGGTCGGCTTTGCCGCAAGCGATGCCGGCAACGCGCTGATCCTGGTTATCGCGGCAGCCATTCTTTCCGCACTGCCGGCATTTCTCGCCTATCGGCAGCCGCCCGCTTCCGCGCTCAAGGGCTGACCGGCAGGGGCGGGCAGAAAGCCGACAGGCTTGACACCCCGGAGAATGGCGAACATTTTCGCTGGACCGGTCACCTCTCCACCAGCGTCATTCCGCCGCCCGCCCCGCGCGAAAGCCCGCCATGTATGAAATTTTCAATAATGTCGTCCCGATCTTCTCTCTGATCCTGATCGGCTGGCTGGCGGTTCGCACGCGCTATATGAGCGCCGATCAGGCAGGCGTCCTGACCAGTTTCGTCTTCAAGATCGGATTGCCGCTGCTGCTTTTGCGCACCATTGCCAGCGCCGATTTTCACAATGCCGGACCGTTCAAGATCTGGCTGTCCTATTTCGGCGGCGTCGCCATTGCCTGGACGGCAGCCGCTCTCGTCTCGCGGCTGGTTTTCCATCGCGACCGCGCCGCAGCCGTGATCATCGGCCTGTCCGGCACGTTCTCCAACATCGCGCTTCTCGGCATTCCACTGGTCAGCCATGTCGCCGGCGATGCAGCCCTCGTGGCGCTCTCGCTGGTGCTGGCCATTCACATGCCGGTGATGATGGTGACTGCGACCGTGCTTGTCGAACGGGCCAAGACGCATGAGGGCGGCGCGATCAGCAATCCCCTGAAGGTGTTCATAACGGTCGCATACAATCTGGCGACCAGCCCGATCGTCATCGGCCTTGCGGCCGGCGCGTTGATACACCTCTTCAACGTGCCGATCACCGGGCCGGTCGGAACCGTGATCAACATGCTCGCCGGCATGGCGGCCCCCGTCGCCCTCGTTGCCATCGGCATGACGCTGACGCAATACAAGGTGGCCGGCAATGTCGGTCTGTTTTCGACAATCACCTTCATCAAGCTGCTGCTCATGCCGGGCTCGGTCTTTGTTATCGCCTCTGCTCTCGGGCTGTCACAGCCGACAATCGCCGGCATCGTGCTGGCAGCCGCGGCACCCACCGGTGTCAATGCCTTCGTGCTGGCCAACCAGTTCGGCACAGGAAAAAACGTCGCCGCATCGACGATCACGCTGACAACCGCGCTCGGCGTTCTGACGGTCAGCGTCTGGGTGTTGTTGCTCGGCTATTGAACAAAAGGCGGCGAGGCCCTCAGACTGCTGACAAACACGAAGATGTGCGGGTTGTTGCCTCCGTCAGCCGTCCCCACAGGTGTCATGCTCGGACGCGATCCGAGCATCCATTCCGCTCAACCCTTTGATAAGAAAGGGGTTCAAGCAAGCATACATCGTGTAGCCCTGGATCCTCGGGTCAAGCCCGAGAATGACCCGGAGTGAGGGGCAGCTTTGTCAACAAACTGAGTCGGGTGCCCCGCCTTCCGTGCTCGCCCTATTGGCTGCTTTCCGGCTGTTCGCTGTCGGCGGAGCCGGGTGGTGTTGCCTCTGCGTCATCGGCGGGCTCGGCCGTCGTGCTCTCGGCATCCGCAGGGCCTGCATCGGCATCACCGGAGGCGCCGTCGTCTGCCGCTGGCGTTGCCTCGCTGTCATCTGCCGCCGGAGCCGCCTCGCTGCTGTCTGCCGGTGCGGCAGCATCCCCGGTTTCGCCGCCGTCCGCCGCGCCGGCATCTGCGGTTTCATCCGGCGCCGGCGGTTCCGGGAACGGCACCGGATCATTCGACATGGTGGAAAGATAGGCAATCAGATCGGCGCGGTCCTCATCCCGGGAAAGCCCGGCGAAGCCCATGGCCGTTCCCGGTACATCCTTCTTTGGCGCCTTGATGAAGACATCGAGGTTTTCGTAGGTCCACTGTTTCTCGCCGCCATTGGAAAACTCCTGCATCGCGGCGGAATAGGAGAAACCCTCATGGGTCGCAATCGGACGATTGACGATATTCCAGAGGTTTGGCCCCACCTTGTTGGGGCCGCCCTCAGTGTCGGTGTGACAGGCCTGACAGCGCTTGAAAACGCGCGCACCGGCGTCCGCGTCCGCATTGGCAAGCAGCACGGCAATCGGCGTTTCCTCCGGTTTTGCCGGCGCGCCGCCCGCGTCACTTTCAGGCACCGCAATGACATACCCCTCCTGTTCCGGTGGCCTCGGATCGAAAATCGCCTCGGATACAAAAGAAACCGTCATCAGGACGAAGATCGTCCCCAACAGGGCCGCCAGGACCATATTGAGATTGAATTTCATTGCGTTGCGCTCCCCTTACCCCGGCCTCTCTACCGGACCACCTTGCAATCTTGAAGAACCTATGTCTTTTGGTGCCACGATGCAACGCTGCATCCGGCGTGTATCCGTTCTCCACGATTGTGGATGACGAACTGACGAGGAGCTTGCAAGTGGCGATAAACAAAATCGACGAAACCATTATCCTTATCCCGGCGCGCATGACCTCGACCCGTCTGCCGGGCAAGCCGCTCGCCGATATCGACGGCAAGCCGATGATCATTCATGTTGCCGATCGTGCCCGCGAATCCGGCATGGGCCGGGTCGTCGTCGCCGTCGATGACGTTGATGTCTATGAAGCAGTGGAAAACGCCGGCTACGAGGTCGTGATGACCGGACACCAGCACCAGTCAGGGTCCGACCGGATTTTCGAAGCGCTGAAAAAAATCGACCCGGACAAGACCGTGAAGACCGTCATCAATGTGCAGGGCGACCTGCCGACGCTCGATCCGGCAACGATCCAGGCGTCACTCAGACCTCTGGAAAACCCGGATGTCGATATCGCCACACTGGCCGTCGAGATCACCGACGAATACGAAAAGACCGCCTCGCAGGTGGTCAAGGTCGTCGGCGCGCCGATAGGTGCCTACAGGCTGCGCGCGCTTTACTTTACCCGCGCCACCGCCCCGTGGGGCGAGGGCCCGCTCTATCACCATATCGGGCTTTACACCTATCGCCGCGCCGCGCTTGAACGTTTCGTCTCGCTGCCGCGCTCGTTTCTCGAGGAACGTGAAAAACTCGAACAGCTTCGGGCGCTGGAACACGGCATGCGCATCGATGTCGAGATCGTCAAAAGCGAACCGCTTGGCGTCGATACCCCGGAAGACCTCGAGAAGGCGCGCCGGATACTGGAAGGTAAAGAGGTCCAGTCATGATCATGAAGACCAACCGCATTTCGTTTCAGGGCGAATTCGGCGCCAATTCCGACATGGCCTGCCGCGACTTCTACCCTGACATGGAACCGCTTCCCTGCAAGACATTCGAGGATGCGTTTCTGGCGGTTGAAAACGGCGATGCCGATCTGGCGATGATCCCGATCGAGAACACGCTGGCCGGTCGCGTTGCCGATATTCATTACCAGCTGCCCGATTCCCGGCTTTCGATCGTCGGCGAATATTTCATGCCGATCCGGTTTCAGCTGATGGCCCTGCCGGGTGTTTCGCTTGACGAGATCAAGACCGTCCACAGCCATATCCACGCACTCGGCCAGTGCCGCAAGATCATCCGCCGCAACGGATGGAACCCGGTAATTGCAGGCGACACGGCCGGCGCTGCCATGCTGGTGAAGGAAAAGAACGACCGCACCATGGCGGCCCTTGCGCCCCGTCTGGCGGCCTCGCTTTACGGGCTGGATATCCTGGCGGAAAACGTCGAGGATTCCGACAGCAACATCACCCGTTTCGTCATCCTCTCCGACAAGGAGACGCGTGCGAAACAGAACGGTCCGGACACGGCGATCGTCACCACTTTCGTCTTTAATGTGCGCAATATTCCTGCAGCGCTCTATAAGGCCATGGGCGGTTTCGCCACCAACGGCGTCAACATGACCAAGCTCGAAAGCTACCAGATCGGCGGCAAGTTCGTCGCTACCCAGTTTTACGCCGATATCGAGGGCCACCCCGACGATCCGGCCGTGGCGCGCGCGCTGGAGGAACTGGCGTTCTTTTCCGAAAAAGTGCGCATTCTGGGCGTTTACGAAGGTCATCCCATGCGCCGGCAGTTGCAACTGATGCTGGAAGAGTGAGCGTACCGCTCCGGGAGAACGGCCGCCGGTATTTTTCCGGAAATTGAAGCCTCATCTTTCAAAACGCATTGATGATGCCCCTGCCGGGGCATAAACGCGTCAAAGGGCGAAAATGCATGCAATCCCCTCCCAACCGCGTGCCATGCCTGAAGGAATGAGAAAACATCATGCACAACAAGAATAAACTTGTGGTCGTCGGCGTCGGACATGTCGGCTCCTACGTTCTGGCCGATGCCATGAAGACCGGCCTTTTTGCCGAAATCGGCCTGATCGACATTCTCGAGAACGTGGCCTATGGCGAAGCACTCGATCAGGCACAGGCAACCGCGCTGACCTATATGAACAATGTCGACGTCTGCTCCGGCGGCTACGAGCAGTGCGCCGATGCCGATGTGATCGTCATCGCTGCCGGCCCGAGCGTCATTCCCGATCCCGACAACCCGAAGGCCGAGCCCGACCGCACCCTGCTGACCAGGACCAATTGCGAAGTCATCCGCGACGTCATGGCCGGGATCACCAAATACACCACAGACGCCATCGTCATCCTGATCACCAATCCTCTGGATACCATGGTCTATATCGCCGAAAACGAATTCGGCTATCCGAAGGGCCGCATTTTCGGCACCGGGACCATGCTCGATTCCGCCCGTCTCAGAAAGCTGATCGCCGACACCTATGATGTCGATCCCAAGTCGGTTTCCGGCTACATGATGGGCGAACACGGCAGCACCGCCTTTCCGGTGTTAAGCCATGTCACCGTCGGCGGCATTCCCTTTGCCGAACTCGACAATTATCTCGCCGCGAAGGACGATATCCGCGACCCGGATACGGTAAAGGCGCGCATTGTCAGCGCGGCCTATGAGGTGCTGAACGGCAAGGGCTGGACCAATGCCGGCGTCGCGCAAGCAGCAGTTACCATGGCAAGGGCCGTCCTGCTGGACGAACGCAGCATCTATCCGGCCTCGACCACTCTGCGCGGCGAATATGGCTTTGACGGTGATGTCGCGCTCAGCATGCCCTGCGTTATCGGCCGCGCAGGCATCATCAGGAGATTGCCGGTCAGCCTCGATGGATGGGAAGAGCAGAAGCTTGCCGAAACGGTCGCTTTCATCAAGGCGACCATGCGCGACGCCAGGACCGGCCCCGAAGCCCCTTCAAATGCGGCATGAAAACGCTGCCGGCTGAAAACGCAACCGGCAGCGCTTCATGTGTGATCCCGATACTCTGACGGAAACCGGCGGAAACCGGATTTACTTATCCGGCTCGCAAATGCGGATGCGGTGCCCGTCGGGGTCGGCGATCACGAAAGTCGGCCCGAAAGCCGCGGTGACCAGCGGCTGAAGGATGGTGTAACCATCCGCTCTAGCGCGCTCGAAAAAGGCGGCGACCCCGCCGTCTTCGGAAATCATGATGCCGACTTCCATGGCACCGGGGCCACCTTCTGCTTCCGGTTTCGCCGTCGTTTTGCTCCACAGTCCCAGCATCAGACCGCCGGGCATATGAAAGGCCGTGAAGCCGGGGGAAAGCACATTCGCCCTGGTTCCCAGAAGGCGTTCGTAGAATGCTCCGCTTTTCTCGGTATCCTCGACATAGAGCACGATGAGATTGATGGTCGACACGTTTTTTTCTCCTTGTCCGTGTTTCGATGCAAAGGAGAAATAACCCGCCTGACTGACAGCTTCTGTCAGCATCATGTGTTTGGCAATTGCCGGCGCCATTCGCCGAGAAGCACCGCCCGCCGCCGTGGATAACGCCGTCCGGCCTCGCTCAGGCCCGCGATCCGGTCGGTGCGGAAATGACGGAAATCGCCGCGCATCTCGCACCAGGCGACAACGATGCGCACCCTTTCGAAATAGGCAAGACCGATGGGCCAGATCGTGCGCGCCGTGACCCGGTCGCGTTCATCGCGGTAATCGATCTGAAGAATTTTCTCGTCGCGGATAGCGCTTCTGAGGACTGCGATATCCGCGCTTTCCTCCGCCACCACGCGCGGGCCGACAATCAGCGCCGTTTGATCGACGGCATCGGAAAGCGACTGCGGCAGCACCGCCGCGATCTTCGCCAAAGCCTGGCTTGCGGCCGAGGAAAGTTCCGGGTCGCTCACCTTTTCCACCCAGCGGCTGCCGAGCACCAGCGCCTCGATCTCTTCGTGCGAAAACATCATCGGCGGCAGCAGGAAACCGGGCTTCAGCACATAACCGACACCGGCCTCCCCCTCGATCGCAGCGCCTTGGGCCCTCAGGCTTGCAATATCGCGGTAAAGCGTTCGGAGGCTGACACCGAGTTCGCGGGCAAGCGCATCGCCCGAAACCGGATAGCGCCGGGACCGCAAGGCCTGCAAAAGCGCCAGCAACCGCTCGGAGCGAGACCCTGCCACAGGCTCAGCGCCAGTCGAGGAAGTCGCGCATCAGCCGAAAGGCAATGGCCCCTTCGGGTGGCGCATTGATGCCGCCCTCATGCCGCACTTCGACAATGGCTTTCAGCTCATCGCGGGAAAACCAGCGGCAATCCTCAAGCTCCGCGTCATCACGGCTGATCTCGAAGGTCTCGGCTTTCGCATAACAGGCAAGCATCAGCGAATAGGGCATCGGCCATGGCTGGGAGGCGTGATAGCGCACGGGCCCCACCCTGATTGCCGATTCTTCCAGCGTTTCGCGGCGCACGGCATCTTCCACGGTTTCGCCCGGCTCCAGAAAGCCTGCCAGACAGGAATAGCGCCCTTCCGGAAAGTTCGGATTGCGGCCCAGCAACACACGGTCGCCCGCCTCGTCGACGATGAGCATGATCACCACCGGATCGGTGCGCGGAAACATCATGTGGCCACAGGCCGTGCATTGCCGGCGAAAACCGCCGGCTGCCCCTTCGGCCTTTTCGCCGCAACGCCCGCAGAAACGATGGTTGCGCGCCCAGACATTGATGCTGGTGGCAAGCGCGAATGCGCCCTGCGTCTCTTCGTCAAAAAGCCCCTCGGAATAAATGGCCCTGGCACTGGTTGCCTTCAGATATGATGGCAGGGTGTCCGGATCGAGCCCGAGTTCGATCGAAATCAGCGGAAGGCCGTTGGCATCATGACCGAGAAGAACGGCGCTTTCGCGATCCGGCGAAAGTTCGAGAATTTCATAGCGGGCGAAATAGGGATCGAGCACCTGGCGCTCATGCTTGACCAGCGGTTTTCCGCCGGCAAACGCCAGAAAACGGGCGCCCGGCGTGCGCGCCGCCGTTGTCAGGGCGTCATCGGCACGGTGTTCGGAATCGCGAACGATGCGACAGTTCGCAAAGGCGGTCAGCGCACTCGGGTCGTCGTGAGGGCCGGCCTTTTCAAAAAGAGATGTCATGAGCGGGCCATTCCTTCTGTGATCTTGCATGCCAGTGCAGCCACGTCTTCATCGCTGCGCGGCTCCGCCTTGCCGTAGCCCCAGATCGGCCCCGGCCAGTTGGCATCGCCTTCAAAGCGCGCCACCACATGAACGTGAAGCTGCCGCACCTGATTGCCGATGGCGGCGATATTGATCTTGTCGGCGCCGGTGACCTGTTTCAGCGCCTTGGCGACCTCGTTGGTTTCGAAGGTCAGCATGGTCTGGTCCAGCGGCGCAAGCTCGAACACCTCGCTTACGCCGGCGCGCTGCGGCACGAGCAGCAGCCAGGGCCAGCGACCGTCACGCATCAGCCGGAGCTGCGACAGCCCCAGCGTGGCAATGGCCGCGCTTTCCGTCTCCAAACGTTCATCGAGCATGAAGTCCTGCATGTCGTCCCTTGTTCTGGTCGTCGGCCCCGGACCATTTCCGGTTCACTTTTCCTTAGCAGTTCAGACATGTGTATCAAATGGACGCGGGGCAACAACCGCAAAAGCACATCCCGGCCTGCCATTCGCTTGCCGGCGGATATTTTTTCCGCGTTCTGCTTGCATTCAAAACGCAAATTGACGATATGTGTGGCCGGGAGGCTGGTGATGGACGTGCCCCTCGCCAACCGGGTCAGGTCCGGAAGGAAGCAGCCCCAACGAGTTGTGCACGGGTCATCGTGCCGGTCTCCCACCTTTGTTTTTCCCGGTCCTGTCGGAGACGCGCCCCATGAGTATCGACAGCGTTCGCGCTCATCTGAGCGAGGCTGCCCCCGAAATCACCATCATCGAGACGGAGGCCAGCAGCGCCACTGTGGAAGAAGCCGCAGTCGCTCACGGCGTCAAGCCCGCGCAGATTGCCAAGACGCTTTCGTTTTCCGTCAAGGACGACCGCTTTCTTCTGGTTGCCCGCGGCGATGCCCGCATCGACAACAAGAAGGCCAAGGCGGCTTTCGGCGGCAAGGTCCGCATGCTGTCGCTGGAAGACGTGGAAACCATCACCGGCCATCCCGTCGGCGGCGTCTGCCCCTTTGGCCTTGCACAGCCGATCACGGTTTACTGCGATGTCAGCCTGCAGGCTTTCGATGAAGTCTATCCGGCTGCCGGCGCGCGCAATGCCGCAATCCGGATCACCCCGGAGCGGATTGCCGAAATCACCGGCGCCGACTGGGTCGATGTCTGTCAGGACCCTGCAGCGTAATGTGAAGTGGCGGCGGAGCGCAAAATTCCTGTGCATTTTGCCGGAAGCTCTGTCAAACTGCCGCCGCGTCCGTGACACTGACGCCAGGAGGCAGCTATTCTCGCCACCTTCCGGTCATTGAAGCAGACCGGGCAACAACCGATATGAGTGGCAATGGCCGACGACGACGCATCCGATATTGAACCGAAGAAGGACGCTGCCGGCGACAGCGGCTACCGCGTTCTGGCGCGCAAATACCGTCCGAACGACTTCACCGACCTGATGGTCGGTCAGGAGCCGATGGTGCGGACGCTGACCAACGCGTTCGAGACCGGCCGGATCGCACAGGCCTATATGCTGACAGGCGTACGCGGGGTCGGAAAGACCACGACGGCGCGCATTCTGGCGCGCGGCCTCAATTACAAGACGGCCACGGTGGACAAGCCGACGATCGACCTGAAGGAGATCGGCGAGCACTGCCAGGCGATCATGGACGGCCGCCATGTCGACGTGATCGAGATGGACGCCGCCTCCCATACCGGCATCGACGATATTCGCGAGATCATCGATCAGGTGCGCTACCGGCCCTCGACGGCGCGCTACAAGGTCTACATCATCGACGAAGTGCACATGCTCTCCACCCAGGCCTTCAACGGCCTGCTGAAGACGCTGGAAGAGCCGCCGGAGCATGTGAAATTCATCTTCGCCACCACCGAAATTCGGAAAGTTCCGATCACCGTCCTGTCGCGTTGTCAGCGCTTTGACCTGCGCCGCATTCCCGCGGCCGATCTGGTCCGGCTTTATTCCACGATCGCCGCCCGGGAAGGCGTCGAGATCGAGGACAAGGCCCTGTCGATGATCGCGCGCGCGGCGGAAGGCTCCGCCCGTGACGGCCTTTCCCTGCTCGATCAGGCGATATCGCATGGCAATGGCCGTGTCGAAGCGGCCATCGTGCGCACCATGCTCGGCCTTGCCGACCGCGCCCGGATCGTCGATCTGTTCGGCCATGTCGTCAGCGGCGATGTGAAGGCGGCGCTGCAGGAATTTTATGCGCAATATGAATCCGGCGCCAATCCGGTGGTCGTGCTCAATGACCTTGCCGATTTCACCCATCTGGTAACGCGCCTGAAATATGTCCCCGAAGGGACCGAAGATGTCTCGCTGAGCGAGGTCGAGCGGGCACGCGGTCAGGAATTTGCCGACGCGGTGGCCGTTTCCGCCTTGTCGCGAATCTGGCAGATGCTGCTCAAGGGCATTCCCGAAACGGAAAACGCCGCCCGCCCCTATGGCGCGGCCGAAATGGTGCTGATCCGGCTGGCGCATGCCGCCCGTCTGCCATCGCCGGAAGATGCCGCCAGACGTCTGCTCGCGCTGGAAAGCGGCGAGGAACAAAGCCCGCCATCGCCCCCCTCCCCGTCGTCGGCCCCGCAAGGCGGCGGCACATCGGCACGGGCCGTATCGGCAACAACGACAGGCGCACAGCCATCCGGCAGGCCCTCGGCGACCGTGACCATGCTGCGTCCGCAGGCCTCGGAAACACCGCAGCCGGAACCCGAGCAGGCCGTCGTCCCGGCCGAAGAGGAACCGCAGCGCGCGCCGGAACCGGCCGCAGAGCCGGAATCGGAACCGGCCGCCGCCGTGGCGTCTGAAGCGGCGAGAACATCGGCTATCAAGTCGCTGCAGGACATTACCGACCTTTGTTCCAAACACCGCATGCCGCTGCTTCGCGCGCAGATCCGCAATTTCGTCCGCCTCGTACGGCTTGAGCCGGGACGGATCGAGGTCAATCTGGAAGACGGCGCCTCGCAGACCTTCCTGAACGAACTTGGCACCAAACTGCGGGAATGGACCGGCGAGAGCTGGTTCGTCAGCCTTAGCCGCGAACCGGGCGCGCCGACGCTGGTCGAAGCGGAAACGGCGGCCCGCGAAAAACTGTTCCGGGATGCCCGTGAAGACCCCGAAGTGGCTTCGATCCTGAAGTCCTTCCCCGGCGCCAAGATCACCGATGTGCGGGTGCGGGCGGAAGAGGCGGAGACGACGGAAGACGGCGCCGACGGCATGCCCGATGCAGCCGTCAACGAAGATGGCGACGTGCTTCCCGAAGACGATCTCGACGAGTGACACCAAACCCTTTGATTTCGAACAGGACATGAGGAGAATTGCATGCGCGACCTGATGGGCATGATGGGCAAGATGAAGGAAATGCAGGCCAAGATGGAGCAGTTGCAGCAGGACATTGCTGCAGTGGAAGTCGATGGCGTTTCCGGCGGCGGCATGGTCAATGTGAAAATGACCGGCAAGGGCGAGATGATCTCCATCAAGATCGATCCCACGCTGCTGTCCGAAGACGACGCCGAAATGCTCGAAGATCTGATCGTCGCCGCCCACCGCGACGCCAAGGACCGCGCCGAGCAGAAGGCCGAGGAAATGACCAAGGAAATCACCGCCGGCCTGCCGATCCCGCCCGGCATGAAACTGCCGTTCTAGACTTGCGGCCATGACCCTCGGCGCGCTCGCCCTTTTCGCCGTCACGCTGTTTGTGGCCGCCGGTTCGCCGGGACCGAGCGTGGCAGCCCTCGTCGCCCGCGTTCTTGCGCGCGGACATCGCGATGTGCTGCCGTTTCTGGCGGCGATGTGGCTGGGCGAGGCGCTGTGGCTGACGCTTGCCGTCTTCGGGCTGGTGGCTGTAGCATCGGCCTTCCACGACGTCTTCATCGCCATCAAATGGGCAGGCGTGGCCTATCTCGTCTGGCTGGCCTGGAAAATGTGGTTTTCCGAGCCGGCCGCCGATGGCGAGGCACTGCCGGACGCCGGCTCCGGCTGGAAGATGTTCCTGACCGGCATGAGCGTTACGCTCGGCAATCCGAAGATCATGATGTTCTACGTCGCGCTGCTGCCGACGATCATCGATCTCGGCAGTGTCACGCTTCTCGGCTGGATCGAACTGACGGCCACGCTTCTGACCGTGCTGGCGATCGTCGATCTTTCCTGGGTATTCATGGCGGCAAAGACACGACGCCTTCTGAAAAGCCCGCGCGCAATGAAAATCGCCAACCGCATCTCCGCCGGCATGATCGGCAGCGCTGCGGCCGCGATTGCGACGCGATAGTGTTTCCAATCCGCTCACCGATACGCTAAAGCGCCCTCATGGCAAAACGAGTCACCGGTCCCGAAATCGAAAAACTGATCCAGCTTCTGGCCAAGGTGCCGGGGCTTGGGCCACGTTCGGCGCGGCGGGCGGCGCTGCACCTGATCAAGAAGCGCGACCAGTTGATGGGGCCGCTTTCGGGCGCGCTGCAGGAGGCTTATGACAAGGTGAAGGTCTGTTCGGTCTGCGGCAATGTCGATACCGCCGATCCCTGCACCATCTGCACCGACCCGACGCGCGACCAGAGCCTGGTCATCGTCGTGGAAGATGTCGGCGATTTGTGGGCGCTGGAACGCGCGGCGGCGCTCAATGCCGCCTATCACGTGCTCGGCGGCACGCTCTCGCCGCTTGACGGCATCGGGCCGGATGACCTGACGATTGCCGCCCTTGTCGACCGGGTGAAAGCGGGCGAGGTCAAGGAACTGATCATCGCCGTCAACGCCACGGTCGAGGGCCAGGCGACCGCCCATTATATTACCGACCAGCTCGAGGGCATGGATATCAAGGTGACGCGGCTGGCCCATGGGGTACCGGTCGGCGGCGAACTCGATTATCTTGACGAGGGCACGCTGGTGGCAGCGCTCAGGTCGCGCACCAATATCTGACGACGCCTGCCACTGCAGACGCGCCCGGGAGGAGAGAACAATGGACATGTTCACCGGCGGCTGCCTGTGCGGCAAGGTTCGCTTCAGGGCGCAGGGAAAACCGGAACGGGTCGGCCTCTGCCACTGCCTGGACTGCCGCAAATTCCACGGCGCGCTTTTCCACGCATCCGCGATCTTCACCAGCGATGCCGTGCATATCGATGGCGAAACCCACGCCTATCAGGACCGGCATTTCTGCCCGCATTGCGGCTCCTCGGTTTTCTCCTGTTCCGATGGCGAAACCGAGGTCAATCTCGGCGCGCTCGATGCGCCGGACCAGCTCGCGCCCACTTACGAATTATGGACGGTGCGGCGGGAAAGCTGGCTGCCGCCCTTCCCGCTTGAGCAGCATTATCGGCACAATCGATATGACAGCGATGCGGAAGACTGATCTGCGTCGTACCGGCGTTCAGCCGAGTTGATCGAAAATCCGCAACAGGCTTTGATCCCGTGTCCAGTGGAAGGCGTGCCAACCAGCCTCACGCGCGGCGGTGACATTGGTTTTGGAATCATCCACCAGCACATGCCGATCCAGCGCGTCGCCGGTCCGGCGGGCGGCCGCATTGAAGAAGGGACGCTCCGGCTTTTTGGTGCCGAGCGCTGCAGAATAGATAATCCCCTCGACATGGTCGCCGAGCCCCATTGTCTCCATCAGATAGCGTGCCCGCATGTGTTCCTGATTGGTGGTCAGCCATACGGCAACGCCGTTGCTTCTGAGCGTGCTGACATCGGCAAGCACGGCGTCATCAATGGTGCTGTCGCGGGAAAACCAGTAGTCGATAAAGGTCTCGGGTCTCACATCGGGTGACAATGTCGGCAGGCATTCCTCCAGCACCGGCATCAGGGCCTTCTTGCCGACAATGACGTCCGGCCATTGCTGCGCAAAAAACTCTTCGGCAAGCCGCTGCGGGTCGATGCCGAGATCCTGTTCGATGTCAGTGGCCCACGATCCGGCGTGAGCGGAATGCACCAGCACCCCATCCACATCAAGCATCAGCGTCGGCTTCATCGCATCCTCCTCGGCATAATTTCCGCATGGCAGCTGTGTCACGGCAATGGTCAAAAGCGCAAGGCCCGCCCGGACGCCAGATGTTCGCTTCGTTGAAATTGCCGCTTCCGCATGGAAAAAAGATTGACCGGATCATTATATCCATTATTCTGGATATATGGATAACACTGAAACAATCGCCGTTCTCGCCGCCCTCGCCCAACCCACCCGGCTTCAGGCCTTCCGCACGCTCGTTGCAGCGGAGCCGGAAGGGATAGCCGCCGGTGAACTCGCGCGCCGGCTCGAGATACCGCAGAACACCATGTCGGCTCATCTCAACACGTTGACCCATGCCGGCATCGTCATCGGGGAGAGACAGGGGCGCTCTATCATCTACCGCGCGGATCTCGGAAGACTGCGCGCGGCCATGGTTTTTCTGCTGCGCGACTGCTGCGGAGGCAATCCCGACCTGTGCGCCCCGCTGATCGAAGACCTTGCACCCTGTTGCGGTGCGCAAATTGCCGAAAAGGCAGACTGACATGTCCACATTCGAACGTTATCTGACCCTGTGGGTCGCGCTGTGCATTGTTGTCGGCATCGCGCTTGGCCATTTTTTCCCGGCCGTTTTCGTGGCGATCGGCGCGCTCGAGATCGCGCGCGTCAATCTGCCCGTCGCGGTGCTGATCTGGCTGATGATCATCCCGATGCTGCTGAAGATCGATTTCTCCGCGCTTGCCCAGGTCGGGCGCCACTGGCGCGGCATCTCCGTCACGCTGTTCGTCAACTGGGCGGTCAAGCCGTTTTCGATGGCGCTGCTCGGCTGGCTGTTCATCGGCTGGCTGTTCCGCCCGCTGCTGCCGGCAGAGCAGATCGACAGCTATATCGCCGGGCTGATCATTCTGGCCGCGGCCCCCTGCACCGCCATGGTGTTCGTCTGGTCGAACCTGACGAAGGGCGAGCCGCATTTCACGCTTTCCCAGGTGGCGCTGAATGACGCAATCATGATCGTCGCCTTCGCCCCGATCGTGGCCCTGCTGCTCGGGCTTTCCGCCATCACTGTGCCGTGGTCGACGCTGGTGCTGTCGGTGGCGCTTTACATCGTCATTCCGGTGATCATCTCGCAGGTGATCCGCAAGAGCCTGATCAGGGACGGTTCGACGGCAAGGCTCGATGCGCTGCTGGCAAGGATCCAGCCGGCCTCGCTTGTGGCGCTTCTGGCCACGCTGGTGTTGCTGTTTTCCTTTCAGGGCGAACAGATCCTGGCGCAGCCGATGATCATCGCGCTGCTGGCGGTGCCGATCCTGATCCAGGTCTATTTCAACTCCGGCCTGGCCTATATCCTCAACCGGGCATCGGGCGAGGAGCACTGCGTTGCCGGCCCCTCCGCCCTGATCGGCGCATCGAATTTCTTCGAGCTGGCCGTTGCCGCCGCCATTTCGCTCTTCGGCTTCAATTCCGGCGCGGCACTGGCAACGGTGGTCGGCGTGCTGATCGAAGTGCCGGTCATGCTCTCGGTGGTTGCCATCGTCAACCGCAGCAAGGGCTGGTACGAGGCCGGCCCCGCCGTTTCCCGCAACGCCGCTCAGCGTCCCAGAAGCGAATCCAGCGCCTCGTAGCTCGTCGGATTGTCCGGGCACAGCCCGACACCGCATTCGGCAAGCGTGGAAACCCCGTTTCCAAGCGCCATCACCGCGAAAAGGGCAACGGCGAGAATGCCGAGCCCACCGCGGTGGACCCGCTCGGAAACCCGTGCCGGACCGAGCATCAGCATCACGCCCGTGCCGAGCACAACAACGGCAAACAGCACGAAAGCCCAGGTGTAGAAATGCATGCCGAGGAAGGGCGCGCCATAGCCGCCGGTTCCCGGCACGACATGCAACGCGACCTGGCGCAGCGCCGCCGCGCCGCCGGCAACGGCACCCAGAAGCATCAGCCCATAGTGGCGGGCATCAACGCCGAGCAGCACATTAAGCGCCAGCCCGGTGCCGACGATGACGAAACCGGCACGCTGCAACAGGCAGAGCGGGCATGGCAGTTCGCCATTGGCAAACTGGTCATAAAAGGCGAACAGAAGCACGAAGGAAATGGCGAGAAGCGCCAGCACATTCAGAAGATGGGCAATACGGACGGGCATGGATCACCTCAAAGATCGATGTCGAGCACGTCTGTCGCGTGCAGTCTGAACAAAACGAAAAGCACCAGAACGGCGATGACGGTCAAAAGCACCGCAACGCTGCGCTGCCCGCGCCAGGCACTATAAAGCGCGCCCGCGCAAATGAAAAAAGGCAGTGTCATCATGAGAGTTTTCCTCAGCATCAATTCAAAATAAACGCGGCGGATATCGCCGCCGCGTCGTTCAGTTTCGGTATATCCGCCTGTTATTTGGCGTCGGGCCAGGCCGTCTCGTCGGTATCGAGATCCGGAAACTTCTTCGGGTCGAAGATCGGACGCTTGATGCCTGACGCCAGCTGTTTGCGGAAATCGTTGATCAGCCGGAGTGCGACCGGGAACAGCATCATCATGGCCAGCAGGTTGACCACCGCCAGAATGCCCATCATCGGATCGGAGAAGTTGAACACCGCCGTCGCACCGGGCGCCACGGCGCCGATGAACACAATCGCCACGATGACGATGCGCAGGATATGAACGGCACTCGGCGTTTCCGTCATGAAGGCCAGCGCATTCTCGCCAAGGTAATAATTGTAGATGATCGACGAGAACGAGAACAGGAAGATCGCGGCCGTCAGATAATACTGCGCCCATGATCCGACATGAGAAACCATGCTCTGCTGGGTGAGGATGACGCCATCCACATCCGTCTGCCCCGGCTGATAGACGTCACCAAGCAGGATCACGAAAGCCGTGCAGGAGCAGATGATCATGGTATCGATGAACACCGAAAAGCTCTGCGTAATCCCCTGGCTGACGGGATGCCGCACATAGGCGGTGGCGGCGACATTGGGCGCCGACCCCAGCCCGGCCTCATTCGAAAACAGGCCACGCCTCAGACCATTGGCAACCGCAGCACCGACGCCGCCGGCAACCGCTTCACGTAAACCAACGGCATTGGCCACGATCTCCCAGATCACCCCCGGCAAGGCGGTGATGTTCATCAGGATGATCACCAGCGCCATGGCGATATAGCCGAATGCCATGATCGGGATGATGATGTCGGAGGCCTTGGCGATGCGATGGATACCGCCGTAAACAATGAAACCGGTGGCGGCCGCAAGCAGAATGCCTGTCGCATAGCGCGGAATGCCGAGACTGTCAGCCGCCGCCCCGGCAACGGTGTTGCCCTGAAAGGC
This sequence comes from Martelella mangrovi, assembly GCF_040545495.1. Taxonomy (NCBI): domain Bacteria; kingdom Pseudomonadati; phylum Pseudomonadota; class Alphaproteobacteria; order Hyphomicrobiales; family Aurantimonadaceae; genus Martelella; species Martelella mangrovi. The sequence continues at coordinate 233,576 of NZ_JBEPLY010000006.1, read as the reverse complement.
ATTGAAGCCGATGGCGAAGGACGCGATCAGGCAGACAGCATAGATGATCGCCAGCCAGCGATAGTTCTCACCGAGACCGTGAATGATGGCGCGCGCCGGACCGCCGCGATAGTCGCCTTCGGGCGTGGTTCGTTTGAACACCTGCGCCAGGGTTGCCTCAATCAGGCCGGAGCACATGCCGATAAGCGCAATCGCCCACATCCAGAACACCGCGCCCGGGCCACCGGCCGTGATCGCCACCGCGACACCGGCGATATTGCCGCCGCCGACACGACCGCCAACGGAAACAAAAAGCGCCTCGCGGGCGCTGATCTTGCTCGGATCACCATCTTCGTCGCCCCAGAGCACACCGAACATGCGCTTGAAGAAGCGGAACTGGATAAAGCCGCTGGCGACGGTGAAAAACACACCGAACACCACGAGAAAGGGCACAAGCGCCCACCCCCACGTCAAATCGTTGACGTAACTGAAAAGTGAATCGAAGAATTGCAAACCATGTCCCCCTTGTATTCCGCTACGCATGCAGTGACGCCCGTGCAAAAAATCTGCACGATCCCACCTTCCTCGAGCCCCCACCCGGAAACAGGCAAAACATTGGTCTCGTTTTACCTTTATTTACAATAGCGTAGATTCGAACCGGCGTTTCAGCAAGCACTGATAGGCCTGCAAACCCGTTTTTGTGGCTTTACACCAAAAATGGCGCGCCACGTTTCCAAACGTAGCGCGCCATGGAATTTGGCAGGTTTTAACTGGCGCCGGTCAGCGCCAGCCAAGGCCCGGTGCAACATATTTCAGGATCGCCTCGATGACATGGGCATTATAGGCAACGCCCAGCTGGTTCGGCACTGTCAGCAGCAGCGTATCGGCCTCGGCAATCGCCTCATCGGCTTTCAACTGCTCGATCAGCCGGTCGGGTTCCGCCGCATAGGACCGGCCGAAGACGGCACGGGTCTTTTCATCGATATAGCCGATCGTGTCCTGTTCATTGCCGCCGCGGCCGAAATAGGCGCGGTCCATATCGCTGACGATTGCAAAGATCGAACGGGAGATGGAAACGCGCGGCTCGAAGTCATGGCCGGCCTCCTTCCAGGCGGCGCGAAACGCGCGGATCTGGTCGGCCTGCTGCTTGTGCAGCGGCTCTCCTGTTTCGTCGAATTTCAGCGTCGAGCTCTGCAGGTTCATGCCCAGCCGCGCGGCCCATTCGGCCGTGGCATTGGTGGCCGATCCCCACCAGATGCGCTTGCGCAAACCTTCGGAATGCGGCTCGATGCGCAGAAGGCCGGGCGGGTTCGGAAACATCGGACGCGGATTGGGTTGGGCAAAGCCCTTTCCTTCCAGCCTGTCGAGGAAGACTTCCGTATGGCGGCGGGCCATGGCCGCGTCATCTTCGCCTTCTGCCGGCACATGATCGAAATGCCGCCAGCCGTCGATGACCTGTTCGGGCGAGCCACGGGAAATGCCGAGTTGCAGGCGACCGCCGGCGATCAGATCGGCAGCACCGGCATCCTCGACCATATAGGCGGGGTTTTCGTAGCGCATGTCGATCACACCGGTGCCGATTTCGATCTTGCTGGTCTTTGCACCGATGGCGGCAAGCAGCGGAAAGGGCGAGGCCAGCTGGCGGGCGAAATGATGAACACGGAAATAGGCGCCGTCAGCGCCAAGCTCTTCGGCTGCAACGGCAAGGTCGATCGACTGGAGAAGGGCATCGGCGGCCGAGCGGGTGCCCGATTGCGACGACGGCGTCCAGTGGCCAAAGGACAGGAATCCGATGTTTTTCATGGTGGGCATACCTTTTTTAAAGGGTGAACGAGGCACCCGACATGATCAGGGGCGCACCCCGATCTTACGCGGTGTCAGTTGTATCGAAATGTGTATCCGTCAGCGCCACACTTCAATTCCCGCAGCGATGAACACTGTGTTTCCCCGCTCGACCGGAAAACAACAGGCCTGAATGCAAAACGGCCCGCAAAATTGCGGGCCGATGAAAAACAGCAAAACGGTACCCGCCTCAGGCGGTATGCTTTCTTGTTCTTTTCTTTTTCGGCTCGGGCGCAGCCTCGGCGGCTTCACGCTCCAGCCGCAGCCGGCGCAGCCGTTCGGTCTTGCTTTGCAGTTGCGTCGCCTCTTCCGCAATGATCGCTCTTGCCGCACGGTCGGTTATCGAAGCCTTGTCGCTTGCCGACATCCGTCCCGGCTTGAAGAATTCATCTTTGGTTGCGGTCATGCACGGTCTCCTTGATCTGGAGGTATGGCGATCCGGCAGGCAGACCCGTCGCGGGTGCCTTACCGCTTCTTGCGTGCGGGGATCAGCCCTTCACGCTGAAGCTGCTTGCGCTTCAGCTTGCGCAGGCGGCGTACGGCCTCACCTGCTTCACGGTTACGCTTTTCCGAAGGCTTCTCGTAAGAACGACGCGCACGCATCTCACGAAAGATGCCTTCGCGCTGCATTTTCTTCTTCAGGACGCGAAGCGCCTGATCGACATTGTTATCTCTTACCAGTACCTGCAAGAAAACCTCCTTGTTTCAGTTTCGGTTCTTCCGCATTCACCCACCGCGCATGCCCGAAATCAGGCGCGCGAGGGCAAAGCGAAAACAAAAAGGCCGGGACTAACCCGACCTCCTCTGTGTCACTGCCAGTACATCCGTGGTCAGCGACATCGATGACAAATTACGGCGGGCTTGAAATCAGGGAGTTTCCCATCTTGCACAATCCGGTTGCCAGTACATCCGTGGTCAACCGGGAAAGCAAATAATCAAGCCGCCTGAAGGTTGTCGGCCGCGCTCTTTCCAGAGCGATTATCGCGAACGATATCGTAGCTTATCTTCTGTCCGTCATTCAGCGACTGCATTCCAGCGCGCTCCACGGCAGAAATATGCACGAACACATCCGTGCTGCCATCATCGGGCTGAATAAAACCGAAGCCCTTGGTGGCGTTGAACCATTTGACGGTACCGTTATTCATCACGATTTCCTTTTATCGTCATGTTTTCCGCAATACCTCGCGGAATTCGATCGATTTTGAGAGGAAATCAGACGGAGCCAAAGGCTCTCGGACAACGTCGCAAGCAATGGTCGATGACGGTGATATAGGCCCTTGCCCGGCAGATTGCAATGGCGCGAGGTGGAATAATCCGGAAAGCCTTCGCCGGGCCCTCTTTAACCCATTGAAAATATTGGCACTCGACAGAAAAACCGCGACAGGGCACTTCATCAACCGCCGCCTGCCTAAAAACGTCGAGACGGGGCTGTTACGCGAGATTTGCCCCCTTGTTCCGATTATTTCGCGATGCATGTTATTAATTGTGAAAAATTTCACCGGTCGATTCTGACGGGCGCGGAGCACATCGCACAAAAAACGTCCGTGATTGTATCGCTGCTTATTTTCGGCTATCGCGGCACCATGACGCCCTCAACACAAGAACCGTCCCGATGAGCAAAACAAAAAACGGCACCGGAACTACCCGTTCCACCAGACGCATGAGCCGCCCGCGGCGTATTCTTCTGGCTTCCGTGCTGCTGCTTGGCGTGATGGTCTACTATCTTACGCCCTATGTCATTACACCGCAGGCGATGTCCGACGGCCTGGAACAGGCGCTGTCGGAAAAGCTCGGGGCGCCGGCCAGGATCGAGGGCGATACCACCATCAGCTATTGGCCGCGGCCCAGGGTTACGGCCACGGCGGTATCAGTTTCCCGCCCGGATGGAACCGGACCGCTGGTTTATGGCAACGCCTCGCGACTGACCGCCAATTTCGGGGTGCCGGGCGCGCTTTTGGGAGACCTTTCCTTTTCCGATATCGCACTTGACGGTGCCGTGATCATCCTCGAGCAATCGGATACGTCACAAGGGCAGCCGGCAAATGCGCTGGGCAGGACGCTGGCCGATATCCAGAGCGGAAACGACGTGTCGGCACAGACCAACGGTCCCGACGAACTCTATATCACCAACAGTACCCTCGGCTTCACGCAGCATGGCGAGACAACCATCGTGAAAAACGTCAATGCCGAGCTGGACTGGCCCGTTTTGTCCGGCCGGGCACAGCTTTCCGGTTCGGCATTGCTTGCCGACCGGGACACGCAGGTGAACCTTGACGCCGGACAGGCTGCCGCCATTCTCGCGGGCCACTCTTCACCGATCCAGCTGGGCATTTCCAGCGACACGGCAAATATCAACTTTGACGGCACCGCCTCCAGAAACCGCCCTTACCTGCTTGACGGGACATTCTCGCTTTCCACGAATGCGCTTCAGGACCTGATGGCGAAACTGGGCGTCGAATCGCGCCTTTTGAGCCACGTCGACAACGCATCCCTCAACGGCAAGGTATCGCGCAGTGGCGATTCGCTGCGTTTTTCGCCGGTAGAACTGACCATCGGCGCTGCCGAAGGCAATGGCGTTCTGGATATCGTTCCCGCCTCACCGGACGGTCCGGTGGGCATTTCCGCGACAATGGCCTTTCAGGACGTCCCGCTTTTCGATGCGCAATCCTCTTTTCCGGCATGGATTGATGCCGTCGCCACCGGTCTGGATGACAGCGTCGACGCCGATCTACCCTTGCCGGACCTCGACCTGCGCGTTTCGGCCGGTTCCGTGCGGCTTTCCGACGTGACACTGCGCGACGTCGCCGCCAGTATCATGCGCACCAGAGAGCAGACGAGTTTTGACATTGCCGACAGCCGCCTCGATGACGGATCCCTGTTCGCCCATGTGGTCGTGCGCAATGACGGCACAGCCAGCGTCCGCATGAACGCGGAGAATGTGCGCTCTGCGCCGCTGTTCAAGCAGCTGGGCCTGTCCGTGCCGCTTGAAAGCGAAGCACTGGGTCTTGAGTTCGCATATCAGGCGATGTTCCCACTGGAACTGAATGGCAGTGACAGTCTTTCGGGCAATTTCCGCTTTTCCGCCGGCCAGGGTCAACTTACCTGGCTCGACCTCAACGCGATCCTTGAAACCGCCCGAAACAGCAACGCCTTCGCCTTCTCACCGCTGAAACAGGCGCCCTACAACTTTCGTTCGATCAAGGGGAGCGGCAGGCTGGAAGGCACAACGCTCATCCTGGAACAGATCACAATAGAGGCGGCCGACGAGACGATCACGATCGAAGGCAGGATCGACACGGATACGGGAAAGCTGGCGGCACGCCTGACGGACGTTCCACGAGATGCCAACGCGTCATCATTCTCGCTCGAAATTGACGGAAACGCGCTCGCCGCCTTCGCCCGTGTCCAGGAAATGCCACCGGAACCGGTTTTAGAATAGACACACAATTCGCGTTTTACAGATCTGCCTCGGAGCGTTTCCCGGCATAGAGAGACAATCGCGCCTTCATGAAGTGGGTCAGCCTATCGGCGACCCGGCGGATTTCGTGCCTGTGGCGGTCGTCATTATGTAGCACGAGCCACTGACCATGGGTCAGTTCCTCGATGATTGGCCCGGCGCGTTCAAGGTTCCGGTTGGTATCGCCAATGAAACACGGCAATATCGCAATACCGGCGCCCTCTTCCACCAGATCGAGCATGGAGCGCGGTCGGCTGACCGTGATGATGAGAGAATCGGCGCAATGGCGATGCGGCCAGAGCAGGTAGCCGGAAATCGCTTCTTCGCGCGTGACCGCGATCCACCGTTCGGCGTGTGACACCGGCGAATTTCTGGCTCTGAATGGCGCATAGGCAACCGAACCGATGCGACGGGCGGCAAGATTGGTCTCCTCCGGCCTGAACGCGCGCACGCCGATATGGTTTTCACGATGGGCAAGGCTCGCGCGCTGTTCTCCGACGATAAACTGGAGGCGGAGGGATTCGTCCGCGCTGCAAATCTCGTTGATATGGCGGCTGACAAGAAACGCGTTCCACGTACCAAGCGCAAGGCGCACAAGTGTCGGCGCAGCCTTCTCGCCCTGCCAGTCCTCGACACGCCGCAGATTGCCTTCGGCCTCCTTCAGCATCGCATGGAGCGTCTCGCCGTCGGCTGTAAGGTCGTAACCGCGCCGACTGCGATTGAACAGTGCTCTGCCGAGCCGCTGCTCCAGATCCAACATATGGCGGCCGACGGTGGCCGGGCTCAATCCGCTTTCCTGCCCCGCACCGGACAATCCGCCATAACGGACAACCAGAAGAAACAACTGATAGTGGGACCAGGGCGCATTTTTCATGAATGAAAAATAACCACCATTCAAGCCTGTATCAAACGATAATTTTTGCTCTTAATAAGGGCGATGGCTCTTAAAGACGGAGACATCGCCATGAACCGACACCAACGCCACCGCACTTTTTGCGACGTAGCCGCGCATCGTCGCCTTGCTGAAGAAGAATACTACAACACCTTCGCCCGGCCGCTACCCAAGCCTTGGTACAGATTGCTCGCCGTGCTGCACGCTCTCTCTGGAAGGCTCACGCAGCATCGCCGGCGGCAACGCCCGATGCCCACGCCCACTGGAAATTGTAGCCGCCGAGCCAGCCGGTGACGTCGACACATTCGCCGATGAAATAGAGGCCCGGCAGGGATCGCGCTTCCATGGTCCGCGACGACAGCGCGGCGGTGTCGATACCGCCGAGTGTGACTTCGGCAGTGCGATAGCCCTCGGTGCCTGCAGGTTTGAACCGCCAGTCCTGAACAGATGCTGCAAGCCGCCCGAGCGCCTTGTCCGAGACATCGGCAAGCGGACCGTTCAACCCGGCCTGTTCGACAAAATATTGTGCCAGCCGTTTCGGCAGATGATTTGCGAGCACGCCTGCTGCGCCCTGGCGGCCATTTTTCCGTTTCGCCGCCGTAAGTACTTCTGCCAGAGCGATATCGGGCCTGATCCGGACTGCCACTTCCTCACCCGGCGACCAGTATGAGGAGGTCTGCAGCACGGCGGGGCCGGACAGGCCGCGATGTGTAAACAACATTGCCTCGCGAAACCTTCCCGCACTGCAGGTCATTTCCACCGGCACGCCAATGCCCGACAGCGGCTTGAGTTCGGCCTGAAGCCCGGGATCGAGCGTAAACGGCACCAGCCCCGGACGCGGTTCCATGACGCGGATGCCAAACCTGGCGGCAACGTCATAGGCAAATCCCGTCGCCCCCATCTTGGGGATGGACTTACCGCCCGTGGCGAGCACCAGCGAATGGGCAATCACGGCCCTGCCGCCAACGGAAAGCCGGAACCGCTCACCGACATGCTCAATCTCCGAGACGGCCGTTTCAAGCCGGACCTCGACACCGCCGGCCGTGCATTCATCCAGCAGCATGTCGATGATCTGCCGTGCCGAACCATCGCAAAAAAGCTGCCCAAGCGTTTTCTCGTGCCACGCAATGCCATAGCGCTCGACAAGGGCAATGAAATCGGCGGGGGTGTAGCGCGCCAGCGCCGATTTGGCGAAGTGCGGGTTTTCGCTCAGAAAATTTCCCGGACCGGTACCGATATTGGTGAAATTGCAGCGACCGCCGCCCGATATGCGGATCTTTTCCGCAGGCTTTCTGGCATGATCGATAACGAGCACCTTGCGGCCGCGCTGGCCCGCACGCGCCGCACACATCAGGCCTGCAGCCCCGGCGCCGACGACGATCACATCAAATTCGTTCATGGTTTCCCTGCCCGTTCATGCAGTGTCCTGCCCCGGCGCGGTGCAGAAAGTCAACAAGCCCCCTCGCCAAGACGCATACTGTGGTTATGATACGCCCACGCGCAATGACAAACCGGCCAGGGAAATGCCAGCAAAAAAAGCCACAATCAAAGCCGCAAGCAGAACACCCACCAGCAAGGCCAAGCGGGCCAAGAAACCGGCAACGCCCCAACCACCCACACCGCCCCGTGGTGTCGAAGACTGGAAGGCCGCCGCCCGCTGGCTGAAACAGCGCGGGATCGAGGATATCGAATGCATCACCCCGGATCTTGCCGGCGTGCCGCGTGGCAAGATGATGCCGTCTTCCAAGTTCACTTCGAACACCTCGCTCGCCCTGCCCTCGGCGCTCTATCGCCACACCATTTCGGGCGATTACCCTGAGGAAACCGGCAGCTTCCGTTACGAGCCGCGGGACAACGACCTCAAACTGGTGCCGGATCTGTCGACGCTGACCACCGTGCCCTGGGAGACCGATCCCACCGCGCAGGTGATCTGCGATATCGTCGGAGCCGACGGCGAGGAAGTGCCCTATACGCCGCGGAACGTGCTGAAGCGGGTCGTTGACCTTTATGCACAACGCGGCTGGCGGCCCGTGGTGGCGCCGGAAATCGAATTCTACCTCGTGGCCCAGAACGATGATCCGGACCTGCCGCTGACCCCACCGGTCGGCCGGTCAGGTCGCCCGATCGTCGCCGGCCAGGCCTATTCGATTGCCGGCATCAACGAATTCGACGAACTGATCGACGACATCTACCAGTTCTGCGAGGATCAGGGTTTGGAAATTGATACGCTGATCCATGAGGAAGGGCCTGCGCAGCTTGAAATCAACCTGCGCCACGGCGACCCGCTGGAGCTTGCCGATCAGGTGTTTTATTTCAAACGCACCATCCGCGAGGCGGCCATCAAGCATGGCACATTCGCCACCTTCATGGCCAAGCCGATGCAGGGCCAGCCGGGTTCGGCCATGCACATCCATCAGTCGGTCGTCGACATCGAGACCGGCCGAAGCGTGTTCTCGCTGGAAAACGGCGAACCCTCGCCGGAATTCTTCCACTTTATCGGCGGGATGCAGAAATATGTGCCGGCAACGCTGGTGATGATGGCGCCCTATGTCAATTCCTACCGGCGGCTGACGCCGGACATGGCCTGTCCGGTCAACACCGCCTGGGGCTATGACAACCGCACCACGGCGTTCCGCATCCCGGTTTCCGACCCGCAGGCGCGGCGCGTGGAAAACCGGTTGCCGAGTTCGGATGCCAATCCCTATCTGGCGCTCGCCGCCTCGCTTGCCTGCGGCTATCTCGGCATCGAAAACCTGGTCGACCCTTCGGCTCCGACAGCAGATACCGCCAATGAAGGCGCGATCGACCTGCCGCGCGGCCTTCTGGAAGCGGTGGCGCTGATGGAGGGAGAACTGGCGCTTGCGCCGGTGCTTTCACGCGAGTTTGTCGATATTTATGCCGGGATCAAGCGTGGGGAGTTCGAAACCTTCATGCAGGTGATCAGTCCCTGGGAGAGGGAATTTCTGCTTCTTCATGTATGATGAAGCGACCATCATCCTCTCATAGACAATGGAGCGACCAACAGAATGGTATGGCAAAGCCCGATTGCACCAGGCATTTCATGGTATCAGGCGACGCTTCCAGAACGCCCGACCTATCCCGCCCTTGACGGTTCGACGACGGCGGATGTGGCGATCATCGGCGGCGGCTTCACCGGGCTGCAGGCCGCCTGTCAGCTTGCCGAGGACGGGGTCGATGTGGTGCTGATCGATGCCGCCCGTTTCGGCGACGGGGCTTCCGGGCGCAATGGCGGCCAACTCGGCACCGGCCAGCACTGGTGGCCGGAGGAGCTTGAAAACCATCTCGGCAAGGAGCGCTCCCAGGCGTTCTTCCGGGTTGCCGAAGACGCCAAGTCGCATCTGCTGGATTTCGCGCGCAACCACGAGATCAATATCGACTTCACCCCCGGACAGCTCAGTGTCGCCCACAAGAAGGGCATGGAATACACCTATCGCCACCATGTCGACACGCTGGCCGAGCGCTACGACTATCCGCACCTTTCCTTCATGAGCAAAAACGAGACGGCCGAAAGGCTAGGGTCGGACCGCTTTTTCTGCGGCATTCGCGATATCGGCACCGGCCATATTCATCCGCTGAAACTTCTGATCGGCACAGCCAGAGCCGCAGCAGCAGCCGGCGCACGCCTTCACGAAATGACCAAGGCGGACAATATCGACCGTGTTGACGGCAGGAACGTGATCGAGACGGCCCGCGGCACAATCACTGCCGAGCGGGTGCTGGTTGCCTGCAACGGCTATATCGAGGACCATCTGGAGCCGAAAACGGCGTCGAAAATCATGCCGATCCGCTCGTTCATCGCCGCGACGACGCCCGTTGCCAGGGAAAGCAAGATCCTGCCCGGCGGCGAATCCGTTGACGACAGCCGATTCGTGGTGCGCTATTTCCGCAAGGCGCCGACCGGCGAAATGCTGTTCGGCGGACGCGAGGTCTATTCGGCAGACAATCCGAAGAACATCTCCAAACACCTGCGAAAACAGATTGCCGAGGTCTATCCGCAATTAAAGGACGTCGAGATTACCCATGCCTGGGGTGGTTCGGTGGGGATCACCATGCCCCGGCGCCCTCTGGTCGAGGAAATCATGCCCGGCGTCACCTCGATCGGCGGTTTTTCCGGCCATGGCGTGATGCTGTCAAACTATTGCGGCAAACTGTATGCCGACGAGGTTGCCGGACGTTCGCGTGATCTGGAACTTTACCGGGATTTGGATATACCATCGTTTCCGGGTGGCGGTCCGCTGCGCAAGCCCTTGCTGTTTCTGGCGCTCACATGGTTCGCCCTGCGCGACCGCTTCTAGCCGGAGATGCTGCGTTCGAAACGCCGAAAACACAAAAAATCCGATTTTTCGGATTGGGACTGGCATTTTTAAATCGATTTGATAAAACAACTCCAACCCTGTTGACGATTGAGAGGACTGACCATGAGCAGTCAAATGATCCCCGTTGAACCCTTTGACTATGTCGTCTTCGGCGCCACCGGCGACCTGACGGAGCGGAAGCTTCTGCCCGCGCTCTATCACAGGCAGATTGCCGGCCAGTTCACCGAACCGACGCGCATCATCGGCGCCTCCCGTTCGGAACTGACCTCCGACGATTTCCGCAAGCGCGCCCAACAGGCGCTGAAGGAACATCTCAAGGACGGCGAATACGACAACGACCAGGTTGCCAAGTTCCTGGCGCGCATCGAATATGTGCCTGTCGACGCGACGACGAACAAGGGCTGGGACGCGCTCAAGAAGATGCTTGAGGAAGGCAAGGACCGGGTTCGTGCTTTCTACATGGCGGTTGCGCCGAGCATTTTCGGGCCGATCTGCGATGGCATCCGTGACCACAAGCTGATCACCAAACAGACCCGCATCGTCGTTGAAAAACCGCTCGGTCGCGACCTCGAATCGGCGCTGGAACTCAACAACACGATCGGCAAGGTGTTCCGGGAAGAACAGGTCTTCCGTATCGACCACTATCTCGGCAAGGAAACCGTGCAGAACCTCATGGCGCTGCGCTTTGCCAATGCCCTTTACGAGCCGCTGTGGAACGCCAACCATATCGACCACGTGCAGATCACCGTGGCCGAGGAAGTCGGGCTGGAAGGCCGTGCCGGCTATTATGACAAGTCCGGCGCGCTGCGCGACATGGTGCAGAACCATATCCTCAACGTGCTCTGCATGGTGGCGATGGAAACGCCGCATTCGATGGAATCCGAAGCCGTCCGCGACGAAAAGCTCAAGGTTCTGCGCTCGCTGAAGCCGATCACCGCCGAAAATGCCGGTTATCTGACCGTGCGCGGCCAGTACCGCGCCGGCGCCTCCAAGGGCGGCCCGGTCAAGGGCTATCTGGAAGAACTCGACGGCGAATCCAACACCGAGACCTTCGTGGCCATCAAGGCCGAGATCGAAAACTGGCGCTGGGCGGGCGTTCCCTTCTATCTGCGCACCGGCAAGCGGCTTGCAAACCGGCTTTCGGAAATCGTCATCACCTTCAAGCAGATCCCGCATTCGATCTTCGGTCCCAATGCCGGACGGATCGCCTCCAACCAGCTGGTGCTGCGTCTGCAGCCCGACGAAGGCGTGAAACAGTGGCTGATGATTAAGGACCCGGGCCCCGGCGGCATGCGCCTGCGCGAGGTCGCGCTCGACATGAGCTTTGCGCAAGCCTTCGACGTGCGCAATCCGGATGCCTATGAACGGCTGCTGCTCGACGTGATCCGCGCCAACCAGACCCTGTTCATGCGCCGTGACGAGGTTGAAATTGCCTGGAACTGGGTCGATCCGATTCTGAAAGCCTGGGAGGAAACCAGCCAGCCGGTTCAAGGGTATACCGCCGGCACCTGGGGTCCGAGCAAGTCGATCGCCCTGATCGAGCGTGACGGCCGGACCTGGCACGAATAGCGCCGCACCAAACCCGTTGAGAGCATGCAGAGAAGATCATGACCGAGAAAATGCATAAGTTTGAAAACGGCAGTGCGCTGGCGGCAGCGCTTGCCGCCGAAGTTGCCGACAAGCTCGCGCTCGCCATCGCAGACAAGGGAACGGCATCGATCGCCGTTTCCGGCGGCTCGACGCCGAAGGCATTCTTCAAGGCGCTCTCGTCCGCGCCGATCGACTGGGAAAAGGTGACCGTCACCCTCGTTGACGAACGCTTCGTGCCGGAAGACAGCCCGCGTTCGAACCACAAGCTGGTCAAGGAAAACCTGCTTTTGGGCCCGGCCGCCCAGGCCCGTTTCATTCCGCTTTACCAGAATGTCGAAAATGTCGGGGAAGCGGCCGAAATCGTCACCAACAAGGTGTCGGCAACAAGCCTGCCCTTCGATGTCGTGGTGCTCGGCATGGGAACCGACGGTCACACGGCCTCGTTCTTTCCCGGCGGCGACACGCTGGCCAGGGCGCTCGACATCAACACGCCTGCCGGCGTGATGGCCATGCATGCCGAAGGCGCCGGCGAGGCCCGCCTCACCTTCACCTTCTCCAGCCTGGAAAATGCCGGCCTTCTGATCCTTCACATCGAAGGCCAGGAAAAAATGGAAGTTCTGAACAAGGCCCTCGAGGGTAACGACGAAACGGAAATGCCCATCCGCGCCGTTCTTTCCCGGGCATCCTCCCCCGTTAATATCTACTGGGCGCCCTGACAGTTCTGCCGGGCGCCTTCCGCGTTTCTTTTGAAAACAGGAAAAGCCCATGACCGCCGATCCCCGCATTGCAGAGATCACCGCCCGCATTGTCGAGCGGTCCAAACCCACGCGCGAAGCCTATCTCGATCGCGTCAGCCAAGCCATTTCCAAGGGCGTGCACCGTTCGGTTCTGTCCTGCGGTAACCTTGCCCATGGTTTTGCCGTCTGTTCCCCCGCCGAAAAGGACGCGCTGTCGGGTGACAGCGTGCCCAATCTCGGCATCATCACCGCCTATAACGACATGCTTTCGGCGCATCAGCCGTTCGAGACCTTCCCGGAAACCATCCGCACCGCCGCGCGTGAGGCTGGTGGCGTGGCACAGGTGGCCGGCGGCGTTCCGGCCATGTGCGATGGCGTCACCCAGGGCCAGCCGGGCATGGAACTGTCGCTTTTCTCCCGCGACCTGATTGCCATGTCGGCCGCTGTCGGCCTGTCGCACAACATGTTCGATGCCGCCGTCTATCTCGGCGTCTGCGACAAGATCGTGCCCGGCCTTGCCATGGCGGCATTGACCTTCGGCCACCTGCCGACGATCTTCATTCCCGCAGGCCCGATGACCACCGGTCAGGGCAATGACGAAAAATCCCAGATCCGCCAGCTTTATGCAGAGGGCAAGGTCGGCCGCAAGGAACTGCTGGAATCGGAATCGAAATCCTATCACGGCCCCGGCACCTGCACCTTCTACGGCACGGCCAACTCCAACCAGATGTTGATGGAAATGATGGGCCTGCACATGCCGGGTTCCTCCTTCATCAACCCGAATACGCCGCTGCGCGATGCGCTGACCAAGGAAGCGGTGAAACGCGCCTTCGCCATCACCGTCAACGGCAACGAGTTCACCCCCGTCGGCCAGATGATCGACGAACGTTCGATCGTCAACGGCGTGGTCGGGCTGCATGCCACCGGTGGATCGACCAACCACACCATGCACCTGATCGCCATGGCGCGGGCCGGCGGCATCCAGCTCACCTGGCAGGATATTTCCGACCTCTCCGACATCGTGCCCCTTCTGGCCCGCGTCTATCCGAACGGGCTGGCCGATGTGAACCACTTCCACGCCGCCGGCGGCATGGGGTATCTGATCCGCCAGCTTCTGAATGCCGGCTACCTGCATGACGATGTCCGCACTGTGTTCGGCGAAGGCATGGAAGCCTATGCCATCGACGTCAAGCTCGGTGAGAATGGCACGGTCAAGCGTGAGACAATCGGCAACGGCCCGAGTGCCGATCCGAAGGTGCTGACGACCCATGACAAACCGTTCCAGCCCAATGGCGGGCTGAAGATTCTGACCGGCAATATCGGCAAGGCCGTCATCAAGATTTCTGCCGTTAAGCCGGAGCGCCGGGTCATCGAAGCGCCGGCCGTGGTGTTCCACGACCAGCAGGAACTGCAAGATGCCTTCAAGGCGGGCGAACTCAATCGCGATTTCATCGCCGTCGTGCGCTTCCAGGGACCAAAATCGAACGGCATGCCCGAACTGCACCGCCTGACGCCGCCGCTCGGCGTGCTGCAGGACCGCGGTTACAAGGTGGCGCTCGTCACCGACGGCCGCATGTCGGGCGCTTCGGGCAAGGTGCCCGCTGCCATTCACGTCACCCCCGAAGCCAAGGATGGCGGGCCAATCGCCAAAATCCGCGATGGCGACATGCTGCGGCTCGACGCCGAAACCGGCACGCTGGAAGCGCTCGTCCCGGCTGCGGAATTCGATGCCCGCGACGTGGCCAGCGCCGATCTCTCCGGCAATGAATTCGGCATGGGCCGCGAACTCTTCGCCCCCTTCCGCCACCACGTCGGCACCGCCGATCAGGGCGCAAGCGTCGTCTTCGGATAAACATGAAGGGCCATCGGCTGATCAGCCGGTGGCCCGCTCTTATCATCGATCCGGTTTGCAGCCAGCCGCATCAAGTGTGGCAAAGTCCTCGGCTGACAGAACAAGCACGGGTTCCTCGGCCCTGGCAAGGGATGGAGAACGGCGGCGATAGGCTGCACACTACCCCTCTGATCTGCCGCCGGTTTGAAGATGTTCCCGGGTTCGTTAACACACTGAATCAATCCGTGATCGCCCGCCGCAATGCGCGCGTCTTGCTGCCACTAAATAGACATAACCACTCTCTAATCGGGGGCCACGGGAAACAATTTCCCGGTCCTTTTCGTTTGGGAGACATGAATGCAATCGGGCAGCCTTGGGGGTGTTACATTCCGGCAACACGGCCGATCGATTTCACGCTTAAGGCAATATTTTAATTGAACGATTGATCATTCGAACCATTTATCCCTCATCGAAAGTCAAGATGGAGACAGTTATGAAAAAGATTCTTCTCGCTTCCGCCGCGATCATCGCAATGGCCGCCACCGCAGAAGCTGCGGATGTCGTCACCCAGGCACCGGCAGAACCCTATGTTGCACCGCAGGTTATCCCGCAGAGCTTCGACTGGTCGGGCTTCTACCTTGGTGGCACCGCCGGTTATGACTGGGCAAGCGCCAACCTGCACGCCAACGGCGTCAAAGTCGGCAGCGAAGATTTCGACGGCGCCAAGCTCGGCGGCTTTGCCGGCTACAACTACCAGTTCGACAACAACATCGTTGTCGGTGTTGAAGGTGAACTCGACTACAACTGGAATGAACAGACCATCGCGCCCGGCATCAAGGCCGGTTCTGACTGGGAAGGTTCTGTCCGTGGTCGTCTCGGTTATGCCTTCGACAACGCCCTGCTTTATGCAACGGGTGGTTGGGCGCTTGCCAACGGTTACATCGAAGGTGATGGCCTGGATCAGGACCAGACCTTCAGCGGCTGGACGGTCGGCGCCGGTCTCGACTACGCCTTCACCGAAAACCTCTTCGGTGGTCTTGAATACCGCTACACCGACTTCGGCAAGAAGAGCTTCGACGGCGCTCTTTCCGGCCTTGAAGGCAAGGACTACGAATCCAACCGCGTCATGGCTCGCGTTGGTTACAAGTTCTGATAAAGCTGACAGGGCGCCCTCCCGCCCTGTCACATTTTCCCGGCGTTCCCTCCTCCCTTTATTGCGCCAGGAAAGAAAAAGCCCCGACGGTATTGCCGCCGGGGTTTTTTATATGCGCCGATTATGTGCGTTCGGGTCAGCGGTAGAGGTAGCTGCGGCCGTTTTCGTCGAAGATATGGCGCTTTTCCGGATCGGCGACGAAGCGCATCGTGTCACCCGGCTTGCCTTCGTGAATACCGGGCAATTTGACGATGATCGGATCGTCATCGACGAGGTCGCCCTCGATATAGATAAGCGTCACTTCACCGAGCGCTTCGATGATCGATATCTTGCCTTCGAACAGGAAGTCATCGTCCTCTGCGGCCTCGCGCACATCTTCCGGGCGCACACCGAAGCTCACATCCTTGCCCATCTCCTGTTCACCGGTCTTAACCGGCACCTCAAGGCGCTTGCCGTCACGAAGTTC
The DNA here is from genome assembly GCF_040545495.1 of Martelella mangrovi. NCBI lineage: Bacteria > Pseudomonadati > Pseudomonadota > Alphaproteobacteria > Hyphomicrobiales > Aurantimonadaceae > Martelella > Martelella mangrovi. The sequence continues at coordinate 217,292 of NZ_JBEPLY010000006.1, read as the reverse complement.
GAGTTCCGTGACCTCGCCGGTCCGGGTGATCTTGGCAGGCATGATGTTCATCGCCGGTGAGCCGATGAACTGGGCGACAAACAGGTTTGCCGGGCGTTCGTAAAGTTCAAGCGGTGCGCCGACCTGTTCGATATAGCCGCCCGAAAGCACCACGATCCGGTCGGCAAGCGTCATCGCCTCCACCTGGTCGTGGGTCACATAGATCATCGTCGTATCGGGCATCTGGTCGTTGAGCTTGGCAATCTCGATACGGGTTGCGACGCGCAGCGCGGCATCGAGGTTCGACAACGGCTCATCGAACAGGAACACCTTGGGATCGCGGCAGATGGCCCGACCAATGGCGACGCGCTGGCGCTGACCGCCGGAAAGCGCCTTGGGCAGACGATCAAGGTAAGGCGTGATCTGCAGCATATCGGCGGCAGCCCGCACGCGCCGGTCGATCTCGGCCTTGCTTTCCTTGGCGATCCGCATGCCGAACGCCATGTTGTCATAGACCGACATATGCGGATAGAGCGCATAGGTCTGGAACACCATGGCGATGCCGCGCTTCGACGGCGGGATCTGGTTGACCACCTGATCGTCAATCGAGATCTCGCCACCGGAGATTTCCTCCAGACCCGCGATCATACGCAGCAGGGTGGACTTGCCACAGCCCGAAGGACCGACAAAAACCACGAATTCGCCGGGGTTGATTTCAAGGTCAATGCCGTGAAGAACCTCGACATTGCCGTAGGATTTCTTGACCTTATTGAGGGTTACACCAGTCATCTTTCGCCCCTTTCCCCTATTGTCCTTGGCGGGCGAAATAGCCGCCCCAGGCAGGAAGTTTTACCATGGTCCCGTCCTCCTCGTAGGAAAAACCATGGTCGCCGGTTGAAAAAGCAGTCCATGCACCTTCGGGCAGGCGCACCGTTGCCGGCTCGGCCGACATATTGAACACGCACAGGATCGTTTCATCCGAGAGATCGCGTGCAAAGACCAGCACCGTTTCGTCATCGCACGGCAGGAAGCGGATCGCGCCTTTGGCAAGCGCCGGATGCGCCCTGCGGAAGGTGAGGAAACGCCGATAGTGCTCCAGCACGGACGCCGGATTGCCGGCCTGCACATCCACCGCTTTCATCACATGGTCGGCAGAGACCGGAAGCCAGGTCTGCTCCGCCGTCGAAAAGCCGGCATTCTTGGCACCCGCCTGCCACACCATCGGCGTGCGGCAGCCGTCGCGGCCCTTGAATTCGGGCCAGAACTCGATGCCGTAGGGGTCCTGCAGGTCCTCGAAAGCGATGTCGGCCTCGGTCAGACCAAGTTCCTCGCCCTCGTAAAGGCAGATCGAGCCTTTCAGCGTCATCAAAAGACTGCCCAGCATTTTCGCATAGGCCGTCTGGTCGGCGATATCCGCGCCCCAGCGGGTCAGGTGACGCACGACATCATGGTTGGAAAACGCCCAGCAGGCCCAGCCTTCGGGGGCAGCCGCATCAAAGGCATTGATCGAATCGACCACCCGTTTCGGCGTCACACGTTGCGGCGCCAGGAACTCGAAGGCGTAGCACATCTGCATCTTGTCATCGCCGGAGGTATATTCGCCGACGATCTTAAGCCCGCGCTGGCTGTCGCCGACCTCGCCGACGGCGGCGATAGCCGGATATTCCTCCATCAGTGCACGCAACCGCTTGAGGAATTCCAGATTTTCAGGCCGGCTCTTGTCGTAGAGATGTTCCTGATAATTGTAGGGATTGACGGCGGGCGCGGTGCTGTCGTTTCTCAGTTCCGGCGCGAGCGCCGGATTGTCGCGCAGTTCCCTGTCGCAGAAATAGAAGTTGATCGTATCGAGCCGGAAGCCATCGACACCGCGTTCCAGCCAGAACTTCGCCGCATCGAGCAATGCGTCCTGAACATCCGGATTGTGGAAGTTGAGGTCGGGCTGTGAGACCAGGAAATTGTGCATGTAATATTGCAGCCGGCGCGAATCCCACTGCCATGCCGAACCGCCGAAAATCGACAGCCAGTTATTGGGTGGCGAGCCATCGGGCCTGGCCTCGGCCCAGACATACCAGTCGGATCTGGGGTTGTCGCGGCTTGCGCGGCTTTCCACGAACCAGGGATGCTGGTCGGAGGTGTGCGAGAGCACCAGATCGATCATGATCTTGAGGCCGAGAGAATGGGCCTTCTCGATCATCGCGTCGAAATCCGCCAGCGTGCCGAACATCGGGTCGATGTCCTTGTAGTTCGACACGTCATAGCCGAAATCCTTCATCGGCGAGGTAAAGAACGGCGAGATCCACACGGCATCGGCCCCGAGCCCGGCAATATAGTCGAGCCGGTCGGCAATGCCGCGGATATCACCGACGCCATCACCGGATGAATCCTGAAACGAACGCGGATAGACCTGATAGATGACGGCGCCACGCCACCAGTCCTTGTCCGCCTGAATGAGATTGCTGTCGGTCATTGTTTTTCTTTTCTGTTTCTGATGTCGCGATTGTCCATCGGGGCGGCATCAGCCGCCCTTGACCGAACCGGCCAGAAGGCCGCGCACGAGATAGCGCTGCAGGGCGAAGAACACGACCAGCGGCACGATGATCGACACGAAGGCGGAGGCCGTCAGAATTTCCCAATTGCCGCCGCGTGAGCCGAGCAATTCCCGCAACCGCGCCGTCAGCACGATCGTCTGCTCGGAATTACCGAGGAACACGGTTGCCACCAGCAGGTCGTTCCAGGTCCACAGGAACTGGAAGATCGCAAAGGAGGCGAGGGCCGGATAGGACAGCGGCAGGATGATCTTGTTGAAGATCATGAAGTCATTGGCCCCGTCGACGCGCGCCGATTCCATCAGTTCGCGCGGCAGGCCGGCGATATAATTGCGCAATAGATAGATCGCCAGCGGCAGACCGAAACCCATATGCGCCAGCCATATGCCGACATAGGTTTTCGCCGGCACATCGAAGGTCTGGCCGATGGCGTTGTACATCTTCAAAAGCGGGATCAGCGACATCTGCAGCGGCACGACCAGAAGGCCGACAATGATGGCCAGAAGCAGGTTGCGAAACGGAAACTTCATCCAGGACAGCGCATAGGCCGCATAGGCCGCCACCAGAACCGGAATGATGGTCGAGGGGATGGCAACCGTCAGCGAATTGAGGAAGGACTGCCCGATCCCCTCCGCCGTCAGCACGTTGCGATAGTTTTCAAACGTGAAGCGCGGCGGAATTTCTGCGGTGACGAAGATGCGCTCGCCCCGTCGGCCGAAGGATTCCGGCGAGGTCAGACGATAGTCGCCGTTTTCCTCGACGGTCAGTTGCATCCCGTCGTCGAGATCGACGGTCTGGCCGACCTCGAATTCCTGCGGACGCAGCGAGGACGTGCCGAAACGCGAAACCTTGCCTGCACCATCTTCCAGCGCATTGCCGGTATTGATGTAGAGGCCGTCCTCCTCGGTCTGCCCGGCCTCGCCCGGCGTGCGGTAAATCAGGTTCTGCGTCGAAGTGGACAGCGAGGTCCACCAGCCGGACGCGACGATCTGGTCTTTATCGCGCAGCGACGTCACCAGAAGGCCGAAGGTCGGGATGGTCCACAGCACGACAAGCACGAGAACGGTGATGTGCGAGAACCAGACAAGCGGCGATTTCTTGTGCGAATACATTTACCGGCCCTCCATCTCTTTGCGCGCATTGCGGATGTTCCAGACCATGATCGGAATAACCAGGACCATGATGACGATGGCGATCGTCGCGCCACGGCCGAAGTCGCCGCCGCCGCGGAACATCCAGTCGAACATGAGATTGGCGAGCACTTGTGTATCCCATTGCCCGTTGGTCATCGCGAGAACGATATCGAAGATCTTCAGGACAATGATGGTGATCGTGGTCCAGACGACCGCGATGGTGTTGTATATCTGCGGGATCATGATCTTGAAGAAGATCTGCACCCCGTTGGCGCCGTCGATGACGGCGGCCTCGATGGTTTCTTCGGGAATACCGCGCAGTGCGGCCGACAGCAGCACCATGGCAAAGCCGGTCTGGATCCACAAAAGGATGATCATCAGGAAGAAATTGTTCCAGAACGGCATGGCGATCCACACATGCGGCTCGCCGCCCATGGCCACGACAATGGCGTTCAGAATGCCGATCTGCTCACTGCCCTCGCCGCGATAGTCATAGACGAATTTCCAGATGACCGAGGCGCCGACGAAGGAGATCGCCATCGGCATGAAGATCATCATCTTGGCAAAGGAACCCCACCATATCCGGTCCGTCAGCCAGGCGATGATCAGCCCGAAAAAGGTCGACAGCGCCGGCACGAAGATCAGCCAGAGCATGTTGTTGAACATCGATTGGCGGAATTCGGAATCGCCGAACATCCAGCGGTAGTTGGCCAGCCCGACGAAATTGTCGCCGGTCGGCCCCCTGAACGATATCCAGGCAGAGGCAACGACCGGATAGACGAGGTAGATGCCAAGCGACAGGAGTGCGGGACCGAGAAACAGCCAGGGGCGTATCATCCCGGAGATGCGCAGATTGTTTGCGCCCTCGGCGGGGTCCTTGGTCTGCGACGGAAAAATCAGGTCGAGTAACTTGTTGGAGCCGTAGAAATAGATCACGGCAGCCAAAACGCCCGCGACCACAGCCAACAAGGCTATTAAAATCTGTTCCACGCCGTTTGTCTCCCTAGAACCTTTCCGTGTTTCCCGGATTAGCGAAAAGGCTCTATCTCTTTGTTTTTCCGCAATTCCGGACGGTGAACCGGTGTCCACTGCACCCAGAATTGCTCCAGAACGGATATGAAACTGAGTTCGCCGGACCGTTCTGTTCTTGTCTTCTCAGCTTTTCGACACGCGCGCGGCAAGACCAACCCAGCCGCAAGACGCACATCTTCCTGTCCATGCGCGTCTTCGGAACAGTGCGCTGCCGCGCTATCTCATTTTCGAGGAGTAGCGCACCGGCCCCTCCCGGGCCCGGTGCAGTATGACAAAACACAAGCCGTTTGACGACCGTTACTTGAGCGTGTCCCAGGAGTTCTGGATTTCGGTCGCCGCATCTTCGGCAGACTGGCCGCCGACGAAATCGATCATACCGGTCCAGAATGCGCCTGCGCCGATCTTGCCGGGCATCAGGTCGGAACCGTCGAAGCGGAAAGTCGTGGCTTCCGTCAGGATTTCGCCTTCGCCACGCAGCGTGTCGTTGGCATAGGCTTCCGGGTTGACGTCCTTGAAGGGTGTCAGGAAACCGGACTGGGCCATCCAGATCTCGTGGGCAATCGGCGTTTCGAGGAACTCGATGAAAGCCTGAGCCGACGGGCTATCCTCGGTGATGCCGAACAGCGTGCCGGCGCCGAGAACAGGCTTACCCAGATCTTCGCCCTCATAGGCCGGGAAGTAGAAGAAATCGGCATCAAGACCGAGTTCCGTGCCTTCCGGGAAGAATGAGGGTATGAACGATGCCATGTGGTGCATGTAGCACTTCGGCGGGCTGTCGAAGAGGCCCTTCGGGCTGTCGCGGAAATCGGTCGAGGCAACGGCATCGGCGCCGCCGTCAACGAACTGATCGTTCTTGGCGAACCAGCCGAACTCGTCGATCGCGTTGACGACACGCGGATCGTTGAACGGAATTTCGTTCGTGACCCACTGGTCATAGACTTCCGGCGGCTGCGTACGCAGCATCATATCCTCGACCCAGTCGGTCGCCGGCCAGCCGGTCGCACCGCCGGAACCGAGACCGATGCACCAGGGCGTGCCGCCGTCGGCAACGATCTGCTCGGTCAGCGCCTTCAGCTCTTCCATGGTTTCGGGAACGTCGTAACCGGCATCGTCGAAGTTGTCGGGAACATACCAGACCAGTGATTTGACGTCGGCTTTGTAAGGGAAGACATAGAGGTGGGACTCGCCATCCGGCCCTTCATAGGTCGAAAGATCGACCCAGGACTGTCCAGCCGCATATTTTTCCGCCAGGAATTCACCGGTCTCTGCGGGCAGTTCCGTCAGAAAACCCTTGGCTGCGAGGTCGGCGGCAAGGCCGGGCTGCGGGAACACGGCGATATTGGCCGGGCTGCCGGCCTGCGTGTCGATGACGATCTGCTGTTCGAAGGAGTCGGAGCCGGAATATTCGACATTCGCGCCGGTGGCTTCCTCGAAATAAGCCAGTACGCTTTCGATCAGATCCTTGTCGGGCCCGAGCCAGGGGCCGAAGATCGTCAGCGTCTGGCCGCTCAGATCGTGGGAATCGGAAAACTGGGTAAAGCTGTCCCAGTTGAAGCGGGAATCCTCGCCGGGGGCGAACTTCAGGTCGGCAGCCTGGGCCGCACCGGTAACGAGGGCGAGCGTAGCGACGCCCGTCAACAGAACTTTATGCATGTGATTTACCTCCCATCACATTCGACCCTCTCGAAGGTCTCGGTTGTCATTCGGCGCTCAATTCAAAGCGCTTTGACATCTCCAGAGAATTCGCGTGTGATGGGCTTGAGTCAACCCCTTTCCCTAAAACAAGACCAAATTTTGCCGTTTTTTCGGAGCTGGGACGTTTTTTAATCGATTTTTCCCAAAAAGGGCTTTCCACATCGCCACAAGGGTTGATAAAAAACTCAAACCGCTTTGGAAAGACACTGAGGGAACCGCTTCACGTTAAGCGCGACGCGCCGGAGCCGTGCAGAACATATTTTCCCAGAACCAACCTTGCCGGTAAACGTTTTGGAGCGCAGGAAGTTTCACAGAATTTTCAATGTGTAGCGCGCCTCCAGGGAGGACACGGGAGTGAATCTGAAACAATTGTCGGCGCAGCTCGGTCTTTCGCCGACGACTGTGAGCCGGGCCCTGAACGGATATCCCGAGGTTAACGCCGCGACCCGCGAACGCGTGCTGAAGGCTGCACGCGAAACGGGCTACAGACCCAACCGCACGGCACAGCGGCTTGCAACCGGCAAGGCCGGCTCGATCGGCCTGTTGATGCCGATCGGCGACCAGGTGATTTCCGACCTGCATTTCGGGGAGTTTCTGAACGGACTGGGGGAAAAGGCCCAGGCGGAAGATTTCCATCTCGTGGTCATGCCGGCCAATCCCGCCGACGAGGTCTCCGCGCTTCAAAGCCTGGCGACCAGCGGTTACGTCGACGGGCTGTGCCTCGCCTATATCCGCGAGAGCGACAGCCGCATCGACCTGATGGAATCCTTCGGGTTACCGTTCATCGTTCACGGTCGTTTTTTCGATCCGCCGCATCCCTACCCTTCGCTCGATGTCGATAACGAAGCGGCATTTTATGACGCGACGCGGCTTCTGCTGCAGCTCGGCCACCGTCGCATCGGCCTTATCAATGGCGACGAGAAATTCGGGTTTGCCATCAGACGGCGCGATGGCGTGATCAAGGCGCTGGCGGAGGCCGGCCTCAGCCTCAGCGAGGATTTCCACGTCTCCGCGCAGATGACCGAGGCTGACGGTCAGCGCGCTGCCGAACGCTTTCTCGACGGCCCCGAAACGCCGACCGCCATGCTGTGCTCCAGCATGGTACAGGCGCTCGGCATTGTGCGGGCCGTCGCTCATTCCGGCAAGCAGCTCGGCAAGGACGTTTCGCTGATATCCTATGACGATGTCCTGCCCCTGCTGCGCCCGGAACTGTTTTCCGTGCCGCTGACGACCACGCGTTCATCGCTGCGCACGGCGGGCAAGCGCATTGCCGAAAGGCTGATTCACCGTATCAACGGGCTGGAAAAAGACGAAACCCAGGAATTGTGGCGCCCTGAACTTGTGGTGCGCGCCTCGACAGGCCGGGCCCCTGAATAACCTGCACCTCTTTCAAGAAACGCGCTATTTTACAAAGTAAAAATTTTGGCAGGCAGCAAAACCAAAACAGCCTCCCGTTGAACAGGTCCCGACGACATAACCCTGACGGGCACAGCGCCGCAACCAGTCACGAAAACCCGCATTGCCACCTGAGCCATAGAGGAAAAACCAACCGTCCGGTCTCAAAGGCGCACATGCCTGTCTTCAAAATGACGTCAGAACTGCCGGATCCAGCTGCTAAGTGCCGAAAACCCTTCAGGATTAATGGCATAGAAACGCTTCGTGCCAACCGGGGTCACCCGGACAAGCTTGCTGTCCAGCAAGGCTTTGAGGTGCTGGGACACCGCCGGCCGGCTGATCGGCAACCCTTCCGATAGCTCGGTCACCGTTTTCGGCTCGCGCCGCATAGCCATCAGAAGATGGCGGCGATTGGGGTCGGCGATTGCGACAAAAGGATCAAACGTGGTCATGCCGGCACATTACGTCAAAGTTATCGGCGCGACAAGTACTTCTTTTATGCAAAAGTAGACGTTAAAACCTATCCTGATCGAAATACTCAACAATGGAACGTTGATTTGTATTTCCGTCTGCTTTTCTTTCTAAACTTGCAGACTGATATCCATTACTTGTTTCATTACTTATATCTGACGTATCAGCACCCTCGCCGGCACTGTCCGAAAGAACCGACCCCGGACGGTCACCCTTGACCGGCGCTTCAGGTGTCGTCGCGTTGATGCGCGCAACACTCGGGCGGAACAGGGTTCTGAAGTCATTGTCCTCGTTATAGGCCACTTCGGTGGTTTCGCCCATGACCGACAGCTTGCGCGCCAGTTCGCTATGCGCTGACTTGCGCGGGTCACGCGTCGGCTCGGGCACACCGGCAGACGTGCGGCTTGCCGCCTGAATCTGCTCCGGCGTGATCTGCGCGCCTTCATCCAGCCCGGCATAGGCAAGACGCGGGCTTGGAACCGGCACTTCGCCATCGATAAAGCCGAAGCGATCATTTTCGAAACCGGCATCATTGCCGAACGAAGCAACCTCAACCGGCGCCGGCTCGACAGGTGCCGCAGCATCGGCCACGAGCACATCCCCCACCGTCATGCCCTGCTCCGGGCCGAGTGAGGCCGGTCGCGAGCGGGGAAGCGGAATGTTGGCCGCGATCGCCAAACCAGGTTGCGCCTCCGGCGGGTTGGGATCGACAAGGGCCGTTGCAAGCGGCGTACCGAGCTCAGCGTTATCCACGCCCGGACGGGTCAGCGGCAGAGGGATATCGAGATTGTCGAAGCTCACGGCCGCCGTCAGGATATCGACCGGCCGCTGCGCCGGCGCCGTCTGGCGCGTGGGGGTTGCCGCACGCTGCTGGGAGCCGCCGGAGCTGCTGCTGTCATTGCCGGAGCGATCGCGGTTGAACAGCATCGAAAGCAGGGTCCGCCCCTCGTCCTCGTCACCGTCATCCGCGGTATTATTATTGCTGGCGACCCGTACGGGCTGCGAACCGGACACACTGCCCTTGGCCTTGTATTCGGCCAGAGCCTGCTGATATCCGGGCAAAGGCTTGCCGTCGGCTGGAAGGTGAAGCGTATGCCCTTCCGGGAACAGAGAAACAAGCTGGCTTCGGCTCATGCGCGGCCATGCACGCACGCTCGCCACGTCCAGATGCACGAAAGGAGACCCGGAACGTGGATAATAGCCCACGCCGCCGCGCTGCATCTTCATCGCGGTCGCGCGCAGTTTTGCCAGCGGCACGCCGGGAATGAAGAAGTCCATGGCATTGCCGAGCATATGCTGGGACTTCTTGGCCACGCCGGACGATGTCTTGCGCAGCATCGCGTTGGTCTGCGGCGAACGATAGGCGGAGACGACATTGATATAATCCGTCGCGCCGACCTGCTGGTATACTTCCCAGACCAGATCGAACAGCTTGGGGTTCATCGTGGTCGGCTCCTTGCGGCGCCAGTCGCGCAGGAACCAGTTGAGTTGCTCGAGCCCCTTCTTGTCATAGCGGCCATTGCGCTTGAAGGTGATCTCGGCTTTTTCGCCTGTGTGAAGGAAATAGAGTTTCAGCGACCGGGTTTCCGCCCGTGCCTGATCAAATCCGAAAACGCAGAACATGGCCGCAAGCATCGCCAGAACGGCAAAGGTCCGTTTCAGGAATATGCTTGATGGACGGTCAGTCAAACCGAACTCTCCCTGGATACTCTGAATGTCTTGATCGGGGCCCCGCTTTGTCCGCGCTCTTCAAAGGTCCCGGACAGCGACCCTTTTTTGAAGGTCCAATGCGGCGCAAACGAGGCAGATTTCCCGCCTGACTTTCAGCTTGCCATTTTATAGGCAATATTTGGTTAAATTCCTAGAGCCATCGATAACCGATTAACCTTTCGCAAGTGTTAAGTCCTTGTCGCAAATCAACCCGACACTTCCTCCATCGGAGCCTATTTTTATCAATAGAAGACTGGCGCGATATTTTCCGCGCTTGCGATTGCGGGGCGACATCGTGACACATATGTTGAAGCCGAGCCCAACGGCGACGACCGCATAAAAAACAGGAAAGACAGATCCATGTTCAACGCTTCATTTCCGCGCATTCCGGCTGACAGCTCCGCTCAGGCGGCCGAGACCGGCGACGAGGCCCTGGGCCAGCTGCCCGAATGGGATCTCACACATCTTTATCCCGGCGCGTCCTCGCCCGAATTCAACAATGCTTTCGATGAAGCCGCCAAACAGGCCCGCTCCTTCTCAACCCGCTGGAAGGGCAAGCTTGCAGAGGCAGCCGCCAAAACCGGCGATGACGGCCTTGGCGCCGCCATCGAAGCCTATGAAGCGCTTGGCGACACGCTCGGACGTCTCGGTTCGTTTGCAGGGCTTTCCTATTATGCCAACGCCGCAGACCCGGCGCTGCGCAAGCTTTACGGCGACACCTCTGCACGGATTACCGAAATCTATGCCGACCTTCTGTTCTTCGAACTGGAGCTAAACCGGCTGGACGAGGACACGATCAACAAGGCGCTTGAAGCCGATCCGCGCTTTGCCCGCTACCGTCCCTGGGTGCTGGACCTCAGGCTGGAAAAGCCGCATCAGCTCGATGACCGGATCGAACAGCTGTTCATGGAAAAATCCACGACCGGCAATCAGGCCTTCAACCGCCTGTTCGACCAGACCATGGACCGCATGCGCTTTACCGTGGACGGCGAGGAAATGCCGATCGAAAAGGCGCTCAACCTTTTGAGCGACACCAAGGAACCGGTACGTCGCAAGGCGGCGGAAGCGCTGGCCGCCACCTTCAAGGACAATCTGCCGACATTTTCGCTGATCATGAACACGGTGGCGAAAGACACCGAGATCAACAGCCGCTGGCATGCCTTCGAGGATATCGCCGACAGCCGTCACCTGTCCAACCGGGTCGAGCGCGAGGTTGTCGATGCGCTTACCGAAGCCGTGCGCGAAGCCTATCCGCGCCTGTCCCATCGCTACTACGCGATGAAGGCGAAATGGCTCGGCATGGACCAGATGAACTACTGGGACCGTAACGCGCCGCTGCCCGACACTGCCGAACGCGTTATCCCGTGGGACGAGGCACGCGACACGGTGCTTTCCGCCTATGGCGCGTTTTCGCCGGAAATGGCCGGCATTGCCCGACGCTTTTTCGACGAGCAGTGGATCGATGCCCCGATCCGCCAGGGAAAACGCACCGGCGCCTTTGCCCATCCGACCGTGCCCTCCGCCCACCCTTATGTTCTGGTCAACTACCTCGGCAAGCCGCGCGATGTGATGACGCTCGCCCACGAGCTCGGCCATGGCGTGCATCAGGTGCTGGCGGCCAAACAGGGCGCGCTGATGTGCTCGACCCCGCTGACGCTGGCCGAAACGGCATCCGTCTTCGGCGAAATGCTGACCTTCCGTGCACTGCTTGCCCAGACCTCCGACAAGGCCAAGCGCAAGGCGATGCTCGCCCAGAAGGTCGAGGACATGATCAACACGGTCGTGCGCCAGATCGCCTTTTACCAGTTCGAGCGCAAGGTCCATACCGCCCGCCGCGAGGGCGAACTGACGGAAGACCAGATCAACGACATGTGGATGTCGGTACAGGCCGAAAGCCTTGGGCCCGCGATCAAGCTTGCCGATGGCTACGAGACCTATTGGAGCTATGTGCCCCACTTCATCCATTCGCCGTTCTATGTCTATGCCTATGCCTTTGGCGACTGCCTGGTGAATTCGCTCTATGCCGTCTACCAGAATGCCGAAAGCGGCTTTCAGGACAAGTATTTCGAGATGCTGAAGGCCGGCGGCACCAAGCACCATTCCGAACTGCTGAAGCCGTTCGGCCTCGACGCATCCGACCCGGCCTTCTGGAGCAAGGGGCTTTCGATGATCGAGGGCCTGATCGACGAACTCGAAGCACTCGACAAGGAATAGGATGAAGCGCGCCGTCTTCCGGGACGACCTTGCCGGTCGCATGCTGAGCTTTTGCGACCCGCATGCGCTGATTGTGGCCGAAACCCCGGCAGATGTGCCGGGCGCCTTCGCCCACATGGAAGAAGCCCGCGCCGCAGGCCACTGGCTGGCGGGCTACATCTCTTACGAGGCGGGGTTCCTGCTGGACCCCGCCTTTTCCGCGCATCCGCCTGAAAAAGGGGAAACGCCCTATATCTGTTTCGGGGTTTTCGATGCGCCCGCAAAGACCGGTCTCGCGACCGCCAGCGTGGAAAGTCCCTTCCTCTCCGGCGTTCGCCCCGCCTGGGATTTTGCGGCCTATCGCCGGCGTTTCGAAAACCTGCATGCCCATCTGATGGCCGGCGACTGCTACCAGGGCAATCTGACATTCGCGGTTCATGCCCGCTGGAGCGGCGATCCGGTTGAAGCCTTTCATGGCTTTGCCGAACGTCAGCCGGTGCGCTACGGCGCCTATGTCGACCTTGCCGGACCGCGCATTCTCTCGCGTTCGCCGGAACTGTTCTTTTCGGTCGACAGCGACGGTTTCATCGAAACCCATCCGATGAAGGGAACGGCCGCGCGCGGGGCCACTCCGGCCGAAGACGAGGCGATCATCGCGGCAATGCTGGATGACGACAAGACGCTTGCCGAAAACTGCATGATCGTCGACCTGCTGCGCAACGACATCTCGCGGATTGCCGAACCGGGCAGCGTGCATGTGCCGAAACTGTTTGCAATCGAGACATATCCGACCCTTCACCAGATGGTCAGCCATGTGCGTGCGAAGCTGAATGCCGATGCTGACCTGCAATCGATTTTCGCCGCACTGTTTCCCTGCGGCTCGATCACCGGCGCGCCGAAGATATCGGCGATGAAAATCCTGCAGGCGCTGGAAGACGGGCCGCGTGGCGCCTATTGCGGCGCGATCGGCCATATCGCGCCGGACGGCACCATGCGCTTCAATGTCGCCATCCGCACGATCACGCTGTTCGATGACGGGCGGGCGGTGTTCAATGTCGGCGGCGGCGTTGTCCTTGATTCGACCGCGCGCGCCGAATATGAAGAAGCCTTGCTGAAAGCCCGTTTTGCCGCCGGCGACCTGTCCGCCGCGCCGGCCGGTTAACCGGCCGATTAAGGAGACCGCGATGATCCTGATTTCGCTGACCTATGTGGCGCCCATGGAAGCTGTCGAGAAGCATTTCGACGGCCATATCGAATGGTTGAACCGCCATTATGCCAGTGGCGATTTCATCGCCTCGGGACGCAAGGTTCCCCGCACCGGCGGCGTCATCATCGCGCGCGGCAGCCTGGAGGCGGTGCGCACGATCTGCGAAACCGACCCCTTCGTCAGCGAGGGCGTGGCAACCTACGAACTGACCGAAGTGGATTTTTCCAGAACCATCGCCAGCGCCGAAGGGCTGAAGTCGTCGTGACGGTATGACCAGCGAACGCCCCTTCCGGATGTTGCCCTGCGCCCGATCCTACAAGGGCATGAAGGACGCCGATATCGATGCCCTTCGCGATCATCTTGGAGAAGTTTTGAACTGACTTCTGGAATGGCGGCAACAAATCCGCTTTACTGTTGCGCGACGCTGTGGTCACGCTTCATGCGCGACAGCAGGCGTCGGGGAACAAAACAGCCGCGCCAGGATTTCCCTTGCGTTCGCGGCAATCGCTTCGTGCGCTGGCACCAACCGAGAAGGAAACGGAAATGCTTCAGGAATACCCGATCCACGCCGAAATCACCGGACCCATTGTCATGATCGGTTTCGGGTCCATCGGGAGAGGCGCCCTGCCCCTGATCGAGCGGCATTTCAATTTCGACAAGTCGCGCATGGTGATTATCGACCCCAACGATGCCCACGCCAATATCGCGGCGAACCACGGCGTCCGCTTCATCCATGCCGCCGTAACCAAGGACAATTACGAGGAACTGCTGGAACCGCTTCTGACCGAAGGCGATGGCCAGGGCTTTTGCGTGAACCTGTCCGTCGACACCTCGTCGCTCGACCTGATGAAGCTCTGCCGCTCGCTCGGCGTGCTTTACATCGACACCGTGATCGAACCCTGGCTCGGGTTTTATTTCGACGAAAACGCCGACAATGCCGCACGCACCAACTACGCGCTGCGCGAAACGGTGCGCAAGGAAAAGCGCAAGAACCCCGGCGGCACCACCGCCGTTTCCTGCTGCGGGGCCAATCCCGGCATGGTGTCGTGGTTCGTCAAGCAGGCGCTCGTCAATCTGGCCCGCGACACGGCCATGAATTTCGTCGAGCCGATGGCGGACGACCGCGAGGGCTGGGCGCAGCTGATGAAGGATGCCGGCGTCAAGGGCGTTCATATCGCCGAACGCGACACCCAGCGCTCCAAGTTTTTGCGCCCGCAGAACACATTCTGGAACACATGGTCGGTCGAAGGCTTCGTGGCCGAGGGCATGCAGCCCGCCGAACTTGGCTGGGGCACGCACGAAAAATGGATGCCGAAAAATGCCAAGAACCACAAGAAGGGCTGCAAGGCCTCGATCTATCTCGAGCAGCCCGGCGCCAATACGCGGGTGAGAAGCTGGTGCCCGACGCCCGGTCCCCAATACGGCTTCCTCGTCACCCACAATGAATCGGTTTCGATTGCCGACTACTTCACGGTTAAAAACGACAAGGACGAGGTGACCTACCGGCCAACCTGCCACTATGCCTACCATCCGGCCGATGTCGCCGTACTCTCCCTTGATGAAATGTTCGGCAATGGCGGCAATGCGCAGCCGGAAAGCCTGGTGCTGGAAGAAGCCGATATCCTGACCGGGATCGACGAACTCGGCGTGCTGCTCTACGGCCACGACAAGAACGCCTACTGGTACGGCTCAAGGCTTTCGATCGAGGAAACCCGCGATCTGGTGCCCTATCAGAACGCAACGGCGCTTCAGGTCACCTCCGCCGTTCTCGCCGGCATGGTCTGGGCGCTGGAAAACCCGGAAGCCGGTATCGTCGAAACAGACGAAATGGACTATCGCCGCTGCCTTGAAATCCAGTCTCCCTACCTCGGCCCCGTCGAGGGCCACTACACCGACTGGACCCCGCTCACCGACCGCCAGACCTTCTTCGAGGAGCGCAAGGACGAGAAAGACCCCTGGCAGTTCAAGAACATTCTGGTGCAGTTCTGAGAACTGGTTCGCCAATCGCGATGCGTCATCCTCGGGCTTGACCCGAGGATCCAAACACGTGTCCACACGGCCGACGCTGGCGGTCGGCTCGCCGCAGCGCCAGCGCTTACGTTTCTCGCGACAGACGTAGCTGGATGCTCGGGTCAAGCCCGAGCATGACACACGTTGAAGGAGACCGCGTTCGGGAAACACCGAAGATGTGCCCCAACGCCGGCAATTCGACCGCCCGGTTTCCTTGCTCGAATCCGCGTCTCACCCCACCCGAAAATGCTTCGACAGCTTCAGCCCCTGCGCCTGATAATTCGAGCCCAGCCCCGAGCCGTAAAGCGCCGTCGGCGGGTCCATCATGTGCTCGTAGACAAGGCGGCCGACGATCTGGCCGTGCTCGAGGATAAACGGCACCTCGTGGCTTCTGACCTCCAGCACCGCGCGCGCGCCCTTGCCGCCGGCACCCGCATGGCCGAAGCCCGGATCGAAAAAGCCGGCATAATGAACGCGGAATTCGCCGACCAGCGGATCGAATGGCGTCATCTCCGCGGCATAAAGCGGCGGCACGTGGACGGCTTCGCGCGAGACGAGAATATAGAATTCGTCCGGGTCGAGGATCAGCTCCCCCTTGCCGCGCCCCTCGATCGGCTCCCAGAAATCGAGAATATCGTAACCGGCCTTGCGGTCGACATCGATGACACCGGTGTGGTGCTTGCCGCGATAACCGACCAGCCCTTCGCCCTCCAGATCGATCGAAAGCGCGATGCCGCCATCGGAAATGTTGGGCATGTCGCTGGCCACCAGCGTTTCGGCGCGGTGCAGCACCATCAGCGCATCTTCGGCAAGCACCGCATGGCCGGAGCGGAAGCGGATCTGTGAAAGCCGCGAGCCCTGCCGCACGATGACAGGAAAGGTCCGCGGTGAAATTTCGAGATAAAGCCGTCCCTCGTAACCTGCCGGGATGATATCGAATTCCTGTGCGAAATCGGTGATCACCCGGGTGAAGATATCGAGCCGTCCGGTCGAGCTTTTCGGGTTGGTCGAGGCCGACAGGTTTTCCGGCAGGTTCAACCCCTCCATCAGTTCGACAATATAGACGCAGCCGGTTTCCAGCACCGCGCCTTGCGTCAGGTCGATCTCGTGCATGCTGAGCCGTTCAAGCTTGTCGCTCACCCGGTGTTGCGGGCCAGGCAGAAAACTGGCGCGCACCCGATAGGCTTTGGCGCCAAGCCTGAGGTCGAGACTTGCGGGCTGAATCTGGTCATGATCGAGCGGACTGACAGTCGTCAGGTTGTTGTGCTCGAGTAATGCGGCAATGGCGTGATCGGCCAGTATTCCGGGCTTCTTTGACATGTTTTGCTCCTGTTGGCCGACAAAACCAATCTTTCAGAATTGACGCAAGCGCTTAGAGGGATTATGCCGCATTATCCCTGTGGTGATTTGGCCGGTCGGCTTGCAGCCACGTAAAACAACTCGCTAAAAGACCGGGTAACCGGTCCCTTCGCGACCGGTTTTTTTGTTTGGAGAAAGAAGATGAAGAAGTCCTTGCGTCCGCAAACCAAACTCGTTCATGCAGGCAGCCTGCGCTCGCAGTATGGCGAGATGTCGGAAGGCATCTTCATGACGCAGGGCTTTCTTTATGAAAACTCCGCCGCAGCCGAGGCGCGCTTCAAGGGCGAGGACGATGGCTTCATCTACGCCCGTTACGGCAGCCCGACCAATGCCATGTTCGAGCAGCGCATGTGCGCGCTGGAAGGGGCGGAAGATGCCCGCGCCACAGCATCGGGCATGGCCGCCGTCTCCGCCGCCATCCTGTGTCAGCTGAATGCCGGCGATCATATCGTTGCCGCCCGTGCGCTGTTCGGTTCCTGCCGCTGGGTCGTGGAAACGCTGGCGCCGAAATACGGCATTGAATGCACGCTGGTCGATGGCCGCGATATCGCCACCTGGGAAGCCGCCGTCAGGCCCAATACAAAACTGTTCTTCCTCGAAAGCCCGACCAATCCGACGCTTGAGGTTGTCGATATCAAGGCCGTCGCCGACCTTGCCCATCAGGCCGGTGCCCGCCTCGTGGTCGACAACGTATTTGCCACCGCGCTCTACCAGAAGCCGCTCGAACTGGGCGCCGATGTCGTCATCTATTCGGCCACCAAGCATATCGACGGTCAGGGCCGCTGCCTTGGCGGCGTCATCCTGTCGTCGAAGGAATGGATCGAGGAGGAACTGCAGGACTATTTCCGCCATACCGGTCCGGCACTTTCGCCCTTCAATGCCTGGCTGTTGATGAAGGGGCTGGAAACCTTCCCGCTGCGTGTGCGCCAGCAGACGGCCAGTGCGGGAAAGATCGCCGACTTCCTCGCCGATCAGAAACAGGTGGCCCGCGTAATCTATCCCGGCCGTGCCGACCACCCCCAGGCCGACATCATCAGCAAGCAGATGACGGCCGGTTCGACGCTGATCGCCTTTGAACTGAAGGGCGGCAAGGAAGCGGCCTTCGCGCTGCAGGACACGCTGGACATCGTCTCGATCTCCAACAATCTCGGCGATGCCAAGAGCCTGATCACCCATCCGGCGACCACGACGCACAAGAACCTTTCCGACGAGGCACGCGCCGAACTCGGCATTACCGGCGGCACGATCCGGTTTTCCGCCGGCATCGAGGATACCGATGATCTGATTGACGATTTTGCCCAGGCACTTGCAAAACTGCCGGGATAAGCGTCAAGATTGCGGCTCGGGACCGATCGGAGGCGGCCATTGGAGAGCATAACGACGGATGAAGTCGAAGTCAGGGTGGAAACCCGTTTTCTCGACGAACACTCCTCCCCTTCAGAGGACCAGTTCGTCTGGGCCTATGACATCGAGATCGTCAATCACGGTGCAATCGAGGTCCAGATCATCTCCCGCTACTGGACCATCACCAATGCCGACGGGGCTGTTGAAGTCGTCAACGGCCCCGGCGTTGCCGGCAAACAGCCGGTTCTCGCCAGCGGCGAACGCTTTTCCTATCAGTCAGCCGCTCCGCTCGATACGGCCTCGGGCATCATGGTCGGCCATTACGTGATGCGCACCGGCGATAACCGTCTGCTAAAGGTGGCAATCCCACCGTTTTCTCTCGATTCGCCCTACGAAGATCGCCCGCATCACTGAGCGCGGAAACGAAAACCGCCCCTCCTGCTGGAAAGAGCGGTTTTCCGATTTCACCAAAACCTTAGCGCTTACCCGCGTGACATGACATCCTCGACATCGTCGCCGTCATATTCCTGCAGCTCGATATCGCGCTGTTCCCTGCGGAACCGGTCGAAGACCTCCTGCGAAACCCGGCCTCGCACCGCCATCAGGAACACCAGGATCGACAGCAGGGCAGCCAGGATCGAATCGATCGGATGAGGGATGACCCCGAGACCGCCGCCATAGCCGCCGAGATAGGAGAGAACGGCGATCCCGGCCATATAGACGCCGAACCAGACCGCGCTCATCGGCTCAAGGTCCTCACGCCCGATCACCGCCAGCCTGAGGAAGAACAGCGCCGCGCCAACGGCCAGAAGCGCAATCAGCAGCCAGATCGTGCTCCAGCCCGACCAGTAGATCATCAAGCTTGCAATCATGAAGGCAACAGCGCCGGTGAGGCCGGCTGCCGGCACCACAAAGGGACGGTGTGCATTGGGCGCGAGATAGCGGAAGGCGACCATCGAAACCGGACCGGCAATGAACGACAGAACCACAGCTGCACTGTTGAGCGCGAGAATTTCCTGGAACGGCAGGACGACCAGCATGAACAGCGCCACGACATAGTTGAGGAGCAGCGCCCACAGCGGCACGCCATGGACGTTCAGCCTCGCAAAAAGGCGCGGAAATACGCCATTATTCGACATCGCAAGCGCCAGACGGGCGTTGGAGCCGACCGAGACGAGGCCGCTGCCGGCCGGCGAGATCACGGCCGCGACATTCAACATGCTCAGCAACCAGAGAACGCCGACCGAGGTGGCCAGCGCACCGAGCGGGCCCAGTTCGTGGCTGGCCTCGATCGTCTGCCAGCCATTGGCCAGAGACGCCGGGTCGATGGCGCCGACAAAGGCGACCTGCAGACCGATATAGATCGCCAGGCAGATGAGCACCGAGAAAATCAGCGCCAGCGGGATCACCCGTTGCGCATTTTTCACTTCACCGGCCAGATCAATGGCATGCCGGAACCCGATAAAGGCAAAGACAACCCCGCCGGTCGATACCGCGGCGAAGATGCCCGGCACCCCGAACGGCGCAAAACCGCCCGCAGATGTGAAATTCGATGGCTCGAACCGTGCAGCAATGATGGCGACGATGAAAATCACCGGGACGACCAACTTGAACCAGGTCATCGTCGTGTTGATACGGGCAAACCAGGCAACACCGAAAACATTGACCACCGTCAGCACCGCGAGGAAGAGGGCGGCGGCAAGATAGCCCGCCAGGGTCAGCCCGCCGGCGGCATTGGTCAGCCACGGAAGGTAGGAGGAGGCATAGCCGAGCGAGGCCTTCACCTCGATCGGCGCGGTGGTGCAATAGCCCACCCATGCGCTCCACCCCATGGCCAGCGCCAGAAGCCGCCCGTGGGAAAATTGCGGAATACGGGCGATGCCGCCCGCAATCGGAAAAAGTGTCGAGTTTTCTGCATAGGTCAGGGCGATCAGCAGCATCGCCACTGCCCCGATCAACCAAGAAATAATCGAGGCCGGACCGGCCAGCTGGGCCGTATCGAGTGGTGCAAACAACCACCCCGATCCCAGAACGCCGCCCACGGCGACAAAAGTCAGTCCAACCAGGCCAATATCGCGTCGCATTGCCATTTTGGTGCTCCCCCAGCGTAACGCGTTTTATCGAACGCAGCTGACCACCCCTGCTGGCTCACTACAGTGAATTTGCATTTCTGCAATTATGAGTATTCATGCGCACGTAATTTCGTGTCAACTTATTTACGCGTCGTTCCGTCAGATTCTGCTGTCGACGTGAACACAGGCTTTGACCCGAAAGTCGAGAAATTCTCCGCTCTTATTGCGGAGAAAGAAGGGCGCTCGGGCCAAGCATTGGCCGGACTAGGCATTGCTCGCCCGAAGCTTGACCAGATCTTCGACCGGGCGGAAGCTGTCGGAACTTGCCGCACGCCACCAGTCGGCATAGATCGTGGAATCCGGATCGGACAACAGCACGCCTTCAGCCAGGAAGGGATGCAGCTTGTCCAGCGGCACGGATTCATGCGAGCCAACCCGGTGCATGATGTGGTGCGGCTGCAGGTCCTGCGGATGGGCGTAGCCACAGGCCGCGACGATATCGGCCAGTGCTTCAAGCGTCTTCTTGTGAAAGCGGGCGGCGTGGCGCCCCTGTTCCTCGGGCACAAGGGCGCGCTGGCGCCACTTGTCCTGGGTGGTCACCCCGGTGGGACAGGTGCCGGTGTGACAGCGCTGGGCCTGAATACAGCCGACAGACATCATGAAGGCGCGCGCCGCGTTGCACCAGTCGGCGCCCAACGCCAGATTGTGGGCAAGCCCCATGCCGGAAAACACCTTGCCGCTGCCCGCCAGCCTGACATGCTGTTTCAGACCCGCGCCGACCAGCGCGTTGCGCATCAGAAGAAGCCCGTCCCAAAGCGGCATGCCCACCCAGTCGGCAAGCTCAAGCGGCGCTGCCCCCGTGCCGCCTTCCGCGCCGTCGACGACGATGAAATCCGGATAGATGCCGGTGGTCATCATCGCCTTGACCAGCGCGAAGGGTTCATGCGGCTGACCGACGCAGAATTTGATGCCGACGGGCTTGCCGCCGGAAAGCTCGCGCATCGACGCGGCAAATTCCAGCATCTGCGCGGGCGTGGAAAACGCCGAATGCCCGCGCGGCGACAGACAGTTCTCATAGACCGGAACACCGCGCACCTCGGCAATCTCGGGCGTGACCTTGGAACCCAGAAGCATGCCGCCATGGCCGGGCTTGGCCCCCTGGCTGACCTTGATTTCGGTCATCTTGACCGCATCATTGGACGCCTTGTCGCGGAATTTTTCCGGATCGAAGTGGCCATCCTTGTCACGCGCGCCGAAATAGCCCGAGCCGATTTCCCATACGAGGTCACCGCCATATTCGAGGTGGTGGCGGCTGAGACCGCCCTCGCCCGTATCCTGATAGAAACCACCGTCGCGGGCGCCGATATTCATCGCCTTGACGGCATTGGCGGAAAGCGCGCCGAAACTCATCGCCGAAATATTGAGGATCGAGGCCGAATAAGGTTTCGAGCTCTGTTCGTTGCCGACCATCACCCGCGGAGACAGATCAGGGTTCCGCTCGGGCACCATGGAGTGCGAGATCCAGTGATGCGGCTCCTCGTAGAAATCAAGTTCCGTCCCGAAGGGAATAGTATCGGCAAGCCCGTGCGAGCGGGTCTTGATCAATTCGCGCGCGGCATAGGAATAGGGCGTTCCGTGCGTATCGTCTTCCACCGCATAGGCGCGGATGAAGGGCCGAAGCGACAGCGCCAGCCAGCGCAGACGCCCCGCAGCAGGATAGTTCCGTGTGATCGTCCAGGATGACTGGAACCAGTCATAGGCCGCAACGGCAAGTGCCGGGATCGTGAACAGCAATATCCAGAACCATCCGGCCGCAATCGCCACCACCGTAAAGAAAGCAGCCGCAATCGGCACGATGCACCGCAGAAGCATATCAACCATCGGGAACCTCTCCTTTGTTGTCTTCCTGCGCTACCAGAACACGTGCAATCTGGCTAGCATACACAGCGCAACCTCAGGGAATAATGGATTCCTTTGCTACCGCAAGTAAGAACTAGTGTTCCCAGGGCTTTTTCCTGTGCGGCGCCAGCGGCTTGACCGGATATTTGCCAAACTGGGTCGGCTTGCCCAGAGCCTGCGCCACAATCCGGTAGGCACGACGATAATTGAGAAGACCGCCGACGAAAAACAGAACACTGCCGACAAGGTACTGCCAGGCGAGGAAGGCATCCAGCCTGGCCTCGTCGGCCGCGTTTGCGAGGTTCCACAGATAGGGGATCGAGGCGACGGCAAACAGGGTTGAGCCGACCACGAAGGTCACCGCGGTCAGGTTCATCATCTGAAGGGTGACGAGGTCGTCCGCCTGCACGATCTGGATGACGTTGATCACGGCACCGATCACGAAAAGCACGCTGCCGATGATGAAACACCAGGCACCGGCGATGTACCAGCCGACATCGGAGAGAAAAAAGATACTGCCGGCCACGAACAGAAGCGTGCCGGAAACATAGGTCCAGGCAGCCCAGAACTCCAGCCGGTCCCAGATGGTGGCCGGGTTCTTGCGCTCCCTGGCATAGGCGAACACTTCGATCAGGTCATGTCCGGTGACGAGCAGATAGAGAAGCGATCCGAAGAAAAAGATCCACGCCCCGAGATCGGCATAGGCCGAAAGCGAGGGGAAAAAACAGATACTGCCGAAAATGAAGACTGCACCGCCCAGCTGATAGGCCGCCGCGTTGATGGTTTCCCATCGGAAGTTCTTTCTGACTGCCGGATCGTCAGCAACGAAGTCATGCATGCGCGGGCGGTTCACGAACATATGCGGCATTGGGGGTGCTACTCCTTCTGTCGCGGCGATCATGGCGTGCATAAAAGCGGTTGAAAAGCCCCGGTAATGCACAAAATCCGGGCGGGCGCCCTGCCGTCCCGGCCTAGATCGCCAGAGCCTCTTTCAGCGTCAGGCCGTCGCGCGGGCGCAGATCGAGGTCGCTTTCCATCAAATCGAGATGATGCAGCATGGTCTGGGTCGCGCGTTCGCCGTCACCGGCCTCCAGCGCGTTCAGAATATCCTCGTGTTCGGAATGACCGCAGCTCGACACGCCGGAGCGGCCGTAAAGCGCAATCACCAGCGAGGAGCGCACCACCAGTTCGTTCATGAATTTTTCCAGCACGGCATTGCCGGAAAGGGCGGCAATCATCAGGTGAAAATCACCGGAAGCCTTGATCTCAAGCCGTTTCGCCGCCACGCCGCGCTGCGCCTTGTGGTGGTTTTCATGCGCCAGATGCGTGCGGAATCGTGCGATATCGGCGGGCGTCATGTGCCCGATCGCCATCGTGATCAGGCTCGGTTCGATCAGCCGCCTTGCGGCAAACACCTGTCGCGCTTCTTCCGGCGTCGGATTGGATACACACGCCCCCCGGTTGCGCTCGGTCTGGACAACACCTTCGAAGGTCAGCATCTGCAATGCAGAGCGGGCAACCGTGCGGCTGACATTGAAAAGCGTGCCGACTTCGGCCTCCGGCAGGCGCGTTCCGGGTGCAAGCCTTCTGTCGACAATCGCATCCCGCAATGCGTCGCGAATACTGGCCGCCCTGTCTTCCTGCGACGCATCCGGCGGAAGTTGCGGTGTCTCCGAGAGTTCGATCTGATGTTTCATAATCTGCCTTTTAGCGCCGCATTTTTTGTTTGCAAACAGCCGAACTGAACCTTTCTCCAGATTGCACACAATTTGACCTTCTCATTGCGTGCAAAGATTACTTTTTACGCATGCACCATCGCATGCCTGTTTACGCTGACGTCAAGGAATAAATTAATTCAGCAAAATCAATTCTCTAAATTTTATGCGTCAAACTGGCACGTTTGATGCTTCACAGTTTACCAGTGAAACGGGGACCTGTGATGACCAAAGCAGCCGCGATAGAGATTGCCTCTGTATCCAAAATCTACGGGCACACGACTGCAGTTGATGCCATTGACCTGAAAATTCCCGCCGGCACCTATTGCTGTCTGCTCGGCCCGTCCGGCTGCGGCAAGACGTCGACGCTGCGGATGATTGCCGGCCACGAGTCGATATCGAAAGGCGATGTCCTTCTCGGCGCCAAGAACGTCACCGGCCTGCCGCCGGCGCGCCGCGGCACGGCGATGATGTTTCAGTCATATGCGCTGTTCCCGCATCTCGATCTGATCGAAAACGTCGCCTTCAGCATGAAGATGAAGGGCGTTGCCAAGGCGGAGCGCAATGAAAAGGCGCTCGACATGCTGAAGCTGATGCAGCTCGAGGCCTATGCCGAGCGGCGACCCGCCCAGCTTTCGGGCGGCCAGCAGCAGCGCGTGGCGCTTGCCCGCGCCCTGATCACCGATCCGGAAGCCCTGCTGCTCGACGAGCCGCTTTCCGCGCTCGACCCGTTTTTGAAGGTGCAGATGCGCGCGGAGCTGAAAAAGCTGCAGACATCGCTCGGCATCACCTTTGTTCATGTGACCCACAGCCAGGAAGAGGCCATGGCGCTTGCCGACCTGATCGTGGTGATGAATGACGGCCGCATCGAGCAGGCGGCAACCCCGCGTGAGGTATTCGAAAAACCGGCCACGGCTTTCGTTGCCCGTTTCATGGGCGATCACAATGTCATTTCCGGCAAGGTTGCGGAAAAGACCGGCGCCGGCATCATGCTCAAGGTTGCCGAGGGCGGACAGTTCGCCGCCGTCGGCCGCGCATCCGAGGTCGGTGAAAAAGCCGATATCGCGGTGCGCAACGACCATATCCGCATCGGCAAGACAGAAACGCCGGGGCTTGGCTTTACCGGCATCGTCACCACCGTCGAATATCTCGGCGCGACGGTGAAGCTGATCCTCAACGGCGCCGGCGTCGAGGATTTCACCGTCATTCTTTCCGATTCCCGTTTCTTCGAAACCCCTGTTCGCGTGGGTGAGGCCGTTTCCGTTCACTGGAACGCCTATGACGCGATCATTCTCGGACAAAAACAACAATAAATGTCTTCAAAGATCTTCACAGGAGAACTGTAACGTGACTGACACTTCGAAAAAGAAATCCTCGGGCCTGACCCGTCGCAAACTGCTCAAGACCGCCGCAGCCGCCACCGGCACCGCCATCGGCTCCGGCGCCATCACCGGCTTCCCGACAATCTGGGCGCAGAACCCGATCACGCTGCGCCAGTTCGGCACGGGCGTTTCCAACATCAATGCCGTTGCCCAGAAGTGCAAGGAAGACCTCGGCATCACGCTGGAAATGACGGCGATGGATTCCGACGCCGCCGCCCAGCGCGCCGCAACCCAGCCGAATTCCTACGACATTGCCGATGTCGAATACTGGATCCTGAAAAAGATCTGGCCGACCGGCGTAATCCAGCCGATGGAAGTCGAGCGCCTCACCTATTACGACGATATCGTGCCGCTGTTCAAAACTGGCAAGCTGACGCCGGACAGCGAAATCGCGCAGGGCACCGCCCCGCATACGGTCGGCTTCGTCAATGCCCCCGGCGACAAGACCTTTGCCTCGTCCGAGACCGGTTACATGACGATGGTTCCGACCATCTACAACGCCGATACGCTCGGCATCCGCCCCGACCTCGTCGGCCGCGAAATCAACTCCTGGGCCGACATTCTCGATCCCGCCTTCAAGGGCAAGACCTCGATCCTCAACATCCCGTCGATCGGCATCATGGATGCCGCTATGATCATGGAAGCCGATGGCCAGATCACCTATGGCGACAAGGGCAACATGACCAAGGACGAGATCGACCAGACGATCGAATTCCTGATCAAGACCAAGCGGGACGGCCAGTTCCGCGCCTTCTGGAAGACCTTCGATGAAAGCGTCAACCTGATGTCGTCGGGCGAAGTGGTCATCCAGTCGATGTGGTCGCCGGCCGTTGCCGCCGTTCGCGCCAAGGGCATCCCGTGCAAGTATCAGCCGCTGAAGGAAGGCTACCGCGCATGGGGCGGCGGTCTTGGCCTCGCGTCCCATCTTCAGGGCGCCCAGCTCGATGCCGCCTACGAATACATCAACTGGTATCTCTCCGGATGGGTCGGCGCCTACCTCAACCGCCAGGGCTACTATTCCGCCTGCATGGACACCGCAAAACAGTACATGACCGACAATGAATGGGGCTACTGGATCGAAGGCAAGCCGGCGAGCGAAGATATCCTGTCGCCCGAGGGCAAGGTCATGGAAGAAGCCGGCGCCGTGCGTGACGGCGGTTCGTTCGAAGAGCGCATGGGCCACGTTGCCTGCTGGAACTCCGTCATGGACGAGGACCGCTACATGGTTCGTCGCTGGAACGAGTTCATCGCTTCGTAATGAAAACCGGGGGGAGCGGCGCCTGCCGCTCCTTCCCGCTCTTTGCGTCCGGTCATGCCGGACATGCAAGGCTCTAAAAAGACGACATGCCCTTCCCCAAGGCCCGACCGGAGGCTTTTGGAAATGACATGGCGAACGACAAAACGGATGAGCCCATGACCACGACCGCAAATGCCAAGCCGCAAAAGCTTCCCCGAAAGGGCCCGAAGCTGTCGGCAGGACTGATTTCCTGGCTGCAGGCCGCCCCGCTTGCCGTCATTCTCGGCGTCTTCCTGGTTCTGCCGCTGATCCTGATCGCCGTCGTCAGCTTCTGGGATTACGACTTCGCGATGATGTATCCCGGTTTCTACACCTTCAACTATGCCGAAACCTTCGGCTCCTGGGTCACGTGGAAGACCTATCTCAACACGGTCAAATATGCGGCCATGGTCTGGGGCATCACGTTGGTGATCGGTTTCTGGGTCGCTTATTTTCTCGCCTTCCACATCCGCACGGCGGCTATGCAGACCATCCTGTTTCTGATCTGCACCGTGCCGTTTCTGACGTCCAACATCATTCGCATGATTTCGTGGATACCGGTTCTCGGGCGTCACGGCATCGTCAATTCGGCACTGGTCAACGCAGGCATTGTCAGCGAACCGGTGGAATGGCTGCTCTATTCGGATTTCGCGGTCGTGCTGGCCATGGTGCATCTTTATACGCTGTTCATGGTCGTGCCGATCTTCAATTCGCTGGTCCGCATTGACCGGGCCCTGATCGAGGCGGCGCGCGATGCCGGCGCCTCCGGCGTCCAGATCCTCACCAATATCATCATTCCGCTGGCCAAGCCCGGCATGGCAATCGGCACGATTTTCGTCGTGACGCTGGTGATGGCCGATTTCATCACCGTGCTGGTCATGTCCGGCGGCCAGAGCGCCTCCGTCGCGCTGATGATGCGCAACCAGATGTCGCTGTTGCAATATCCGGGAGCGGCGGCGAACGCCGTCGTGCTTCTGATCGTCGTGTTGATGATGGTCGCCGGAATCCTGCGCGTCGTCGATATTCGCAAGGAGCTTTGATCCATGAACGGCGAAAACCGCACCCGCGAATTCTATATTCTGGCCGCCTTCTTCATCCTGTTCGTGCTGTTTCTCTACGGCCCGCTGTCGGCAATCCTGATCCTGTCGTTCCAGGGGCCGAACGGCGGCCTGACCTTCCCGCTGAACGGGGTTTCGCTGCACTGGTTCTTCAATCTGTTCGAAACCCAGGCCGTCGGCGATTTCGGCGGCAGTTTCAAGCGGTCCCTTACGCTTGGAATGATGGTGATGATCGTCACCGTCGTCGTCTCGCTTCTGGCCGGTCTTGCCTTCCGCCGCAGGTTTGTCGGCGCGACCGTTCTGTTCTATCTGGCGATTGCAAGCCTCGTCGTGCCGTCCATCATCGTGTCGCTCGGCATTGGCGTCATGTTCCAGCAATCGGGCATAGCGCCGGCCTGGTTCACGTCCGCCTTCGGCGCGCAGCTGACATGGTCGCTGCCGTTCGGGGTTCTGATCATGTTTGCGGTCTTCAACCGGTTCTCGCCATCCTATGAGGAAGCTGCCCGGGACCTCGGCGCATCGTCGTGGCAGGCATTTCGGTATGTCGTCCTGCCGATGATCGCGCCCAGCCTGATCGGTGTTGCGCTGTTCGGCTTCACGCTGTCCTATGACGAGTTTGCCCGCACGCTTCTGACCGCCGGCACCTACAATACGTTGCCGCTCGAAATCATGGCGATGACGACCAATGTGACGACGCCCGTGCTCTATGCGCTTGGCACGGTCACGACGGTCTTCTCCTTCGCCGTCATCGGCATTGCGCTGGGGCTGATCCGTTACCTCAGCCGCAGCCGCGCCAAAGGCTGACTCGCATGCGCATTCTTGTCGTCAATCCCAACACCACCGCGTCCATGACGCAGACCATCGCCCATGCGGCGCTGCAGGTGGCCGGCCGGGATACCGAGATTTCGGCCCTCACCTCCCCCATGGGACCGGTCTCCATCGAAGGTTATTACGATGAGGCCTTTGCGGTTCCGGGCCTGCTGATGGAAATCGCCAAAGGGCAGAAGGCGGGCGCCGATGCCGTCGTGATCGCCTGTTTCGACGATACCGGCCTCGATGCCGCACGCGCCTTTGCGGATATTCCCGTTGTCGGCATCTGTGAATCCGCGGTGAAGATGGCAAGCTTCATTGCCCGCCGTTTCACGATCGTCACCACCATGGAGCGCTCCCGCATCCCGATCGAGGAACTGGTGAAACGCTACGGCGTGGCCGACAGCGCAAGGGTGCGCGCCGCCGATATCTCCGTTCTGTCTCTGGAAGACCCGCAATCGAACGCGCGCGACCGTCTGCGCTCCGAAATCGACGCGGCAACGCGCGAAGACCGGGCTGAAGCCATCATACTCGGCTGCGCCGGCATGGCCGACCTGGCGCATGATCTTACCCGCGAATTCGGCCTTCCGGTCATCGACGGCGTTTCGGCAGCGGTCAAGCAGGCCGAAGCGCTGGTCGGGCTCGGCCTTTCCACCGCAAAGCGCGGTCCCTACGCCACCCCGGTGGCCAAAAAATATACCGGCCAGCTGGAGGCCTTTGCGCCGCAGACCCTGAACAGCGAGGTTTCGACCCGTTGAAAAACCGGGAGGCGACGCCTGCGGAGAAGCCGGCGACGCCATCCTCCCGGGCAATCCATCGCGACCGCGCGAACACAATGAACGGATTGCGAAGTCTTTCGCGCGGGCAGCACTACTTGACCCCTCCCCGCTTTAATGGCACTCACCGGTCATTCTTCCAGTGAGACCGTAGGCCATGTCCGAAATACCGCCCCATATGCACCCCAAGCGCTCCTTTCAGGGGCTTATCCTGACGCTCCAGTCCTACTGGGCCGACAAGGGCTGCGCCATTCTGCAGCCCTATGACATGGAAGTGGGCGCCGGTACGCTGCATCCCTCGACCACGCTTCGCGCGCTCGGTCCCAAACGCTGGAATGTCGGTTATGTGCAGCCCTCGCGCCGTCCTGCCGATGGCCGCTATGGCGAAAACCCGAACCGGCTGCAGCATTATTACCAGTATCAGGTTCTGCTGAAGCCCTCGCCGCCGGACCTGCAGGAGCTTTATCTCGGTTCGCTGAAGGCCATCGGCCTCGACCCGCTGCTGCATGATGTGCGCTTTGTCGAAGACGACTGGGAAAACCCGACAACCGGGTCCTGGGGTCTAGGCTGGGAATGCTGGTGCGACGGCATGGAAGTCTCGCAGTTCACCTATTTTCAGCAGGTCTGCGGCATCGAATGCGCGCCGGTTGCCGGCGAGCTGACCTATGGTCTCGAGCGCATCGCCATGTATGTGCAGGGCGTCGACAATGTCTACGATCTCAACTTCAATGGCCGAGACGGCGACGAAAAGGTCACCTATGGCGATGTCTTCCTGCAGACCGAGCAGGAATATTCGCGCCACAATTTCGAATACGCCAATACCGAAATGCTGCACCGGCACTTCCTCGATGCGGAAGCCGAATGCAAGGCGCTGCTCGCCGCCGGTGCCCCCGGCGAACCCGGAATGCTGCACAAATGCGTGTTCCCGGCGTATGACCAGTGCATCAAGGCCTCGCACATCTTCAACCTGCTCGATGCGCGCGGCGTGATTTCGGTCACCGAGCGTCAGAGCTATATTCTGCGCGTGCGCACACTGGCCAAGGCCTGTGGCGAGGCCTATCTACTGACCGATGCGGGCGGATTTGAACCCAAGGCAGCCTGACGTCCCGAAGGCGTCACGGACGGATGCGAGATCGTCCGCCTGTGACGACCCCACAAACCCGGAAGTGCGCCAATGCTTGTGACATTCATCATTCTCATCGTCATCGTCGGGGCCCTCGCCGGCTTCGTCATCTCGCTTTACAACGCGCTTGTCCGCGCCCGCCAGATGGCGGAAGAGGCATGGTCCGGCATCGACGTGCAGCTCAAACGCCGCGCCGATCTCATTCCCAACCTCGTTGAAACCGTCAAAGGCTATGCCAGCCACGAGCGCGGCACGCTGGAAGAGGTCGTTGAAAAGCGCAACAAGGCGCAGTCGGTTGCCACCAACGATGTCGCCGGACGCGCCCAGGCCGAAGGCGAACTGACCCAGGCGCTGGGCCGGCTTTTCGCGCTTTCCGAAGCCTATCCGGACCTCAAGGCCAACCAGAATTTTTCCGAGCTGCAGGCGGCGCTGGAAAGAACCGAAAGCGAAATCCAGATGGCCCGGCGCTATTACAATGGCGCAACCCGTGATCTCAACGTCCGGGTCGAGAGCTTCCCGAGCAATATCATCGCCGGTCAGTTCGGTTTTCAAAAACGCGACTATTTCGAGATCGAGGATGCGGCGGACCGCGCCGTGCCGAACGTTTCGTTCTGACAACGCCCCGTTATTTGCGGGGTTTGAAGAAAGTTTTTGAGGATGAATGCAGACCGTGTCACCGTCGTCCCTCCCGCTCACGCGCTGAACGGGCAGGTGAGCCCGCCCGGCTCGAAGTCGATCACCAATCGCGCGCTGTTGCTCGCCGGTCTTTCAAAAGGCAAAAGCCGGCTGACGGGCGCACTGAAAAGCGACGATACCAAGCATATGGCGAATGCGTTGCGGGCAATGGGCGTTACCGTCCATGAGCCTGACGAGACCACATTCGTGGTGACCGGCACAGGCCGGCTCGAAGCGCCTTCCGGCCCGCTGTTCCTCGGCAATGCGGGCACGGCCACGCGGTTTCTGACAGCCGCTGCGGCAAGCGTCGATGGCACGGTCACCGTCGATGGCGACGAGCATATGCGCAAACGCCCCATCGGCCCGCTGGTCGACGCGCTGAAGCGGCTCGGCATTGATGCCGAGGCCCCGACCGGCTGCCCGCCGGTCACCATCTCCGGCAATGGTCATTTCGGCACGGGCCGCGTCGAGATCGATGCCGGGCTTTCCAGCCAGTATGTCTCCGCGCTGCTGATGGCCGCACCGCTTGCGCCCGAACCCGTGACCATCGCGCTCACCGGCACGGAAATCGGCGCGCGCGGCTATATCACCCTCACACTCGACGCCATGGCCGCCTTCGGCGCCAGGGTCGAGCAGGTGGATCAGGCGACATGGAAGGTTCTGCCAACCGGATACCAGGCCGCCGATTTCCATATCGAGCCGGATGCCTCGGCCGCGACCTATCTCTGGGCGGCGGAAAAACTCACCGGCGGCAGGATTGATATCGGCACGCCCGCGGAAAAATTCACCCAGCCGGATGCCAAGGCCTATGACGTGATTGCCGCCTTTCCGCATATGCCGGCTGAAATCGACGGCAGCCAGATGCAGGATGCGATTCCGACCCTTGCCGTTCTCGCTGCCTTCAACGAAAATCCGGTACGCTTTACCGGCATCGAGAACCTGCGGGTCAAGGAATGCGACCGCACCCGTGCGCTGTCCCTCGGCCTCAACAACATTCGTGCGGGCCTTGCCGAGGAGGATGGCGACGACCTGATCGTCCATGCCAATCCCGCGCTTGCCGGGCAGAGCCTTTCCGCTGAAATCGATACATTCGCCGATCACCGCATCGCCATGTGCTTTGCGCTCGCCGGTTTGAAGATTTCCGGCATCACCATCCTGGACCCGCTTTGCGTGGGCAAGACCTATCCGGGCTATTGGGACGCGCTTGCCGCACTCGGCGTGGAATACAAAACCTGAAGGAAATATAATGGCGACAGCGAACCGAAGCCTCCGGTTTACGGAACTGAGGGTCACAGTCACGCTACGGATGGCGTTTGCCATTCTGTCTCTTGCTCTTTTCATGGCGTTCGGCGCGTTTTCCCACGCGCAGGCGGCGGAATATATCCGGCAGTTCGTCTCCGATGTGACCGTCAAGAAATCCGGCGTTTACGATGTCAGCGAGATGATCACCGTCCATGCCGAGGGCGACCAGATCCGGCGCGGTATCTATCGTGATTTTCCGCTGCGCTTCAAAACCGCTGACGGCCGCACCGGCGATGTGACCTTCAAGCTCAAATCGGTTTCGCTTGATGGCGAACCGGTGGCCTATCACACCGAAAGCATCACCAACGGCATCCGCATCTATCTCGGCTCCGCCGATACGCGGCTGGCGCCCGGCGAATATTCCTTCGTCATCAATTACGAAACCGACCGTCAGGTCCGTTATTTTGACGATCACGACGAGGTTTACTGGAACGCGACCGGCAATTTCTGGGCCTTTCCGATCGACAAGGCCTATGCCCGCATCACCCTGCCGGAAGGCGTCACGCCTGATGACGTGACCTATTATACCGGGGCCTACGGCTCGACGGCACAGGACGCCCGGGCGCAGGTCGACGGCAATGTCGTTACCTTCATGACGACGGCGCCACTGGCACCGCAAGAGGGGCTTTCCGTGGTCGTGGCTTTGCCGAAAGGCGCGATCGACGCGCCGTCGGTCTCCGAAAGCGCAGGCTGGTTCCTGAGTGACTATCGCAACTATTTCATCGGCATTATCGGCCTGCTGGTGATTTTCGGCTATTATTACTGGTCTTGGTCCTCGGTCGGCCGCGACCCGAAACCGGGCGTGATCGTGCCGCGCTGGCATCCGCCGGAAGGCCTATCGCCCGCCCTCGTCTCCTATATCGAAAATCAGGGTTTCGGGACGTCGCGCTTTGATGCCATTGCCGCCACGGCCGTCGATCTGGCGGTGAAGGGCTTTGTCACCATCGACAAGCCGAAAAAGGGCATGAAGATCACCCGCACGGACAAGCCTTTTGACCCGACCCTGCCGCCGGGACAGAAGGCATTTCTGAAATCGGTCGATGATGCCGGCGGGGTCTTCATCGTCGACAAGGCGCACAGCTCCAAGGTCTCGTCGATGGCGAGCAAGTTCACTTCCGCCATCACCAACGAGCACCGCGGCGATTATTTCGTTTCCAACCTGGGCTATACCCTCGGCGGGGTCGCGCTTTCGGCTGTGGCGGCCGTGGCGCTGTTTACCTTCGGCTCTGTCAATCTGGCAATCGCGCCGGTTCTGTTCATGTCGGTTTTCGCCGCCGTCTTCATCGGCATTTTCTCAAGCGTCTTTGCCAAGATGTTCAGCCGGCGCGGCCGGTCCGTCGGATCGGTGATCAAGGCGCTGTTCCTCGCCGGCTTTGTCGGGTTTTTCATCATCCATATCGTCGGCGGGCTGATCGTCTCCATCGTCAACCCTGATCTTGGCCCGAATGACTGGATGCTGGTCGGCACACTCGGCGGCATCCTGCTGATGAACGTCCTGTTCTTCTTTGCCATGGGCGCGCCGACACCCGCTGGCCGCAAGAAGATGGACGAGATTGCCGGGCTGAAACAATACCTGACGCTGGCCGAGGCCGACCGGATGAATATGACCGGCACGCCGGAAATGTCGCCGCAGCATTTCGAAACGCTTTTGCCCTATGCCATCGCGCTCGGTGTCGAAAAGCCGTGGTCGAGAACCTTCGACAAATGGCTGACCGCAGCCGTTGCGGCAGGCACGACCGGCTACTATTCGCCTCACTGGTATTATGGCACGTTCAGCCATGACAGCCTGTCGCGCGACATCGGCAACTTCTCCTCGTCCATGGCCTCCACCATGTCGTCGTCGATGCCGACACAAAGCTCGTCGTCCTCCGGCTTTTCCGGCGGCGGCGGCTTTTCCGGCGGCGGCGGCGGCGGTGGTGGTGGCGGCGGCTGGTAGGCTGCTCACTCCACGCGGGTGAAACGTATGGCCGATGGTTCTTCGGGATAGCCGGCGGCGGCATCCCAGACCATCGGCATGCGGCCGAAATGGATCGCGTCGTCATTGCCCCAAAGGCTGTCCTTCAGCACCGTTCCGGCCTCCGGAAAGGCGTTGGGGGCGCAGGTGCGTCCGGTAACGTCGCGCGGCGCATCCGTCTGCCAATCATCGATGCCGCATCCGGCGGTGTCGGCATTTGCGTTGTAATAGGCGGTCACGTCATCGGCGAGCAGCGTATAGAGAAAGCGACCGGTCTCCTGCGTGAAGTCGACGCGATCATCCTTGCCGGTGGCGGCGGTGATTGTGCCGCGATAATCGACCTGCACCGTCGGCACGTCACAATCATTATGGGCATAACTTTGCGCGAAAGCTGAAATATCGCGGCCTTCAATCGTGATCTCGGCAATGAAACCGTGGCGGTCGTTCTTGCCGATCGGCAGGCATTCGGTTTTGAAATGCCCCTGCGGCAGCAGCGGGGCGGCGGAAGCGGATGTGCCTGCCACAAGCAGGAACGGTAAAAGGGACAGGGTACGCAAATTTGTTCTCCTCGATATCGCATCAGCATATCGACAAATGCGGCCGGGTACGGGCGCAAACGCGGTTCTTTTCCGGCGACAGCGCGAAAACGAGTATTGCCGGATGACTTTTTTCGCGGAGCTTGCTAACACCGGCGCCACATAGACCAGAACATGATAGAAGCCCGCTCCTATGCCCGACCTTTTGCTTGAACTCCGCTCCGAAGAGATCCCCGCCCGCATGCAGGCCAAGGCGGCCGGCGACCTGAAGAAGCTTGTCACCGATGCGCTGGTGGATGCGGGGCTGACCTATGAGGGCGCCAAGGAATTCTTCACCCCCCGGCGGCTGACGTTGAACATCAAGGGGCTGACGGCGCGTTCCGCCGATGTGCGCGAGGAACGCAAGGGTCCGCGCGTCGGCGCGCCGGAAAAGGCGCTTGCCGGTTTTCTGCGCGGCGCGGGGCTTTCCGATATCGCCGAGGCGAAAATCCAGTCGGACCCGAAAAAGGGCGATTTCTACGTGGCTGTGATCGAAAAGCCCGGCCGCGACGCGCAAGCCATCATCCGCGATGTGATGCCCGGCATCATCCGCAATTTCCCCTGGCCGAAATCGATGCGCTGGGGGGCGGCATCCGCCGAGCCGGGTTCGCTGCGCTGGGTGCGCCCGCTGCAATCCATCGTCTGCACCTTCGGTACGGAGATCGAGGAAACAGAGGTCATCGATTTCGAGATCGACGGCATTGTCGCTTCGAACATCACCCGTGGCCACCGTTTCCATGCGCCGGAACCCTTCACCGTCAAGCGCTTCGACGATTACGCAGCAGGGCTTGAAAAGGCTTGCGTCATTCTCGATGCCGAGCGCCGTAAGCACATCATCCGCGACGATGCCGCCAATCTCGCCTTTGCAAACGGGCTGGACGTGGTGGAGGACGAAGGGCTTCTGGACGAGGTCGCCGGTCTGGTCGAATATCCGCAGGTGCTGCTTGGCGAATTCGAGCAGGATTTCCTGCAGATCCCCGATGAAATCACCCGGCTGACGATCAAGACCAACCAGAAATGCTTCGTCACCCGCAAACACGGCGATGACAAGCTGACCAACAAGTTCATTCTGGTCGCCAATATCGCCGCCACCGATGGAGGCAGGGAAATCTGCCACGGCAACGGCAAGGTGGTGCGCGCGCGGCTTTCCGATGCGCTGCATTTCTGGCATGTCGACCAGCGCGACCTGCCGGATATGGACGGGCTGACGGCCTCGGCCGAAAAGTTCGGCCTCGACCTGAAAAAGCCGCTCGACCAGCGCATGGCCAAGCTCGACGCGCTGAATGTCACCTTCCACGCCAAGCTCGGCAGCCAGGGCGAACGGGTCGCCCGTATCCGCGCATTGGCGGCAAAACTTGCCCCGATCGTCGGCGCGGATGCCGCCGCCGTCGACCGCGCCGTGGTGCTGGCCAAGGCCGATCTGCGCACGGAAGCCGTTGGCGAATTCCCCGAGCTGCAGGGCCTGATGGGCCGCAAATACGCAGTCCTTCAGGGCGAAAGCGACGATGTCGCCGCCGCAGTCGAGGAACACTACAAGCCGCTCGGACCCTCAGATGTCGTGCCGCGCAGCAAGGTTTCGCTGACGGTGGCGCTGGCCGACAAGCTCGACACCCTCACCGGCTTCTGGTCGATCGACGAAAAGCCCACCGGCTCCGGCGACCCCTATGCTCTGAGACGGGCCGCCCTCGGCGTCATCCGCATCATTCTGGAACGCGGCGTGCGTCTGCCGCTGAAGTCGGTAATCGCGAATACTTTGCAAGCTCCGTTCGTTCCGCCTGAAGGCTGGGGGGGCGGTTTCATTGGCGATACCATGTTCGAATATTTCGTCGCTTTGTCAGGAGGCGGATATGGTGTTGGCGAGCCGGATAGGAAGGCCGTTGTTTCAACTGATATTGAAGCGCTTGCCAATGATCTCCTCTCCTTCTTCCACGACCGCTTCAAGGTTTACCTGCGCGACATGGGCGCGCGTTACGACCTGATCGACGCGGTGCTTTCGCCCGACGCCGACGACCTGGAAACGGTTGCCCGCCGGGTCGAGGCGCTGACGAAATTCCTCGATTCCGAAGATGGCCAAAACCTGCTGGCGGGTGAAAAGCGCGCCGGTCAGCTTCTGGCGGCGGAAGAGAAGAAGAAAACCAGGGTGGCCGAAAAGGTCGATCCGACGCTTTTCGAGACGGATGCGGAAAAGGCGCTTTACGAGGCCATCGTTTCAGCCTCTGCCAAAGCGCGCGAAGCCTCGGTGAAGGAAGACTATTTCTCCGCCATGGAGGCACTTTCGGCCCTGCGCGCCCCGGTCGACACCTTCTTCGAGGAGGTGCTGGTCAATGCCGATGACGAGGCCGTGCGCGCCAACCGTCTGGCGCTGCTGGCGATGATCCGCGAGGCGACCGGCACGGTGGCCGATTTCTCGAAGCTTTCCGGCTGAGGTCGGCGCGGCTGAATATTCTGGCCGCGCAAGCGGCCGTCAATCTCCCCTCAAGGGGATTACCCAGGCTGATGGCAAAGCCTTTACAGTCCGTCATGCCGGCCTTGAGCCGGCATCCAGGGCCGTTTGTCGAGACATTGCCGCAAAACACTCCTGAAGGCACGTATCGTGTCGCCCTGGACCCCGGATCAGGTCCGGGGTGACGGAGAAGCGTAAGCGAAACGTCGGGATTTGCTTGCGCGCCTTGCCCGCGTTCTTTGCCAAAACCAAGGCCCCTACGCGCCGCAGTTAACGCTTCCTCACCGACGCGTTCACGCTCTCTCAACCCTGACAGATCGGATTTTGATAACCATTCATGCGCGTTGGATTTTCTTAACCCTGCTTGTTAAGGCGGCTGGTAATAACCGCGCCTATGATGGCCCTCAGACGGACGGAAAAGTCCGCAGAAAAAAGCCGGATACCGGCAAGAGAGCCAAAGGGTGATCAGATGACGAATTCGCAGGTCAAGAGGGGGAGTGAGGAACCGGTTCTCAGAATCGATCCCGCGTATTTCCCGCAGAAATTCTCCTACGTCGCCAAGGGGGCCGAAACCCGCATCGGCGTCAAGCTCGATCAGCGCGGCGCCGTTGTCCGCCGCAACCTGCCTTCCAGCAACCTTCCCTTTTCCATCGCGCTGCCGGGCCGCGCCTTCAAGGGCGTTGCCGCCCGTGCCGTCGCACACGCCGATGGCGGCATCACCGTGACGCTGGAACTGCACCACGCCGATCCCGAACTCTGCATTCCGCTGCTTGTCGCCCATGATCTGAGCGAGATTGTGGCCGACTGGCAGAACTGGGCGCTGCTTTACGATATTCCGATGATGATGGTCGAGGCCGACGGCGTTGCCCGCCCGGTCGACTTCAAGCCGCATCAGGCGATTGCCGCCAATGACGATGCGGGCCCGGCCCGACGTACAGCCGCGCATAGCATCCAGCGTCTTGCAATGCGCCTGCGCGATTGCCCGATCGGCGTGACGATGAAGGTCAAGGGCCGTGAGATCGCTGCCTGAGCGGCGGTTTCAGCCAATAAAGATCGCGGCCACGAGCCCGGCGAAAATCACCATGCCGACATAGTTGTTGAACACGAACAACCGTTTGCACTGGTCGCCGTCGTCGATATTCAAAACGACGATCTGGTAAAACAGCATGGCACCCGCAATGATGAGGCCGCCAAAGGCCGGCCAGCCCAGCCCGGCAAGGCTGAACGCCGTGGCCAGCAGCAACAGCACGAGGCTGTAAAAGGCGATAAGCCAGGGCTTGGTCTTTTCCCCAAACAGCCGCGCCGTGGAGCGCACACCGATCAGCGCATCGTCTTCCTTGTCCTGATGAGCATAGATCGTGTCATAGCCGATGGTCCAGAAGATCGCCGCGACATAAGCCAGAACCGCCGGCAACGACACCGTGCCGAAAACGGCAGCCCAGCCCATCAACGCGCCCCAGGAAAAGGCAAGGCCAAGAAAGAACTGCGGCCAGTCGGTAAACCGCTTGGCGAAGGGATAGACAGCAACCACCGCCAACGATGCGAAACCGAGCAGAATTGCAAACAGATTGAACGACAGCAGCACGGCAAGACCGGTCAGCGCCTGCAGCAGGATGAATATCCAGGCCTGCCGCCGTGACACACGACCCGATGGCAGCGGCCGCGAGCGCGTGCGCGCCACCTGATCGTCAATCCGGTGGTCGACGAGATCATTATAGGTGCAGCCGGCGCCACGCATGGCCACGGCGCCGAGCCAGAACAGAAACAGATGCGCAATGAACTGGCCGGGCCGAAACGCACCGGCATTGGCCGTCACGCCGGCGGCCATTGCCGCCGACCAGAAACAGGGCCACATCAGCAATTGCCAGCCAATCGGCCGGTCCCACCGCGCAAGCTGGGCATAGGGCCAGAGCCAGCGCGGCAGCAGGCTGTAGACGAAATTATCGGACGGCGCATCGAAAACGCGGCCGTCATCCTCGCTGATAGTGCCCATAAATCCTCAACGCATCATGCTGGAAGCCAACGCATCACACAAAGGCGATGCATCGTCTGTCTGGCAAAATCCGGAAAAAGCGCTGCGCGAGCCGCAGCGGGCACGCAATGCCTTAGTCGAATTCGACCGGTTCGAGAGGAGCCCTGCCGGCTTCCGCAGCCTTCAGCTTCTCCTCGGCCTCGAACATATAACGGCGGTTGTTCGGCGTGGCAAACTGGCTCTTGGAAAGCTGCATCTGGAACACGAACATCTTGTCCCATTCAAACGCCATTTCCGAACCGGCCAGATAGAATTCCCACATGCGGAAGAATTTTTCGTCATAAAGCTTGATGGCTTCTTCCTTGCGGGCGACGAAACGTTTCCGCCATGCCCGCAGCGTGTGGGCATAATGCATCTGCAGGATTTCGGTATCGCGCACCAGAAGGCCGGATTTTTCCACCGCCGGCAGCACTTCCGCCAGCGAAGGGATATAGCCGCCGGGGAAAATATACTTCTCGATGAACGGGTTGGTGTGGCCATGGCCGGCAACATCGCGCCCGATCGAATGCAGCAGCATGACGCCGTCATCATCGAGCAGTTCGAAACATTTGTCGAAGAAGTTGCGGTAGCGGCCGATACCCACATGTTCGAACATGCCGACCGAAACGATCCGGTCGAAGGGCTTGGCCTTCATCGTGCGATAGTCCTGGAGCTGAAACCGGACCCTGTCGGACAACCCGCGTTTGGCCGCGCGTCGTTCCGAAATGCCATGCTGTTCATGCGACAGAGTGATCCCGGTACAGTCCACACCGGCCATTTCGGCGAGATACATGCTGAGCCCGCCCCATCCCGAGCCGATCTCGAGCACGCGCTGGCCTTCGTTCAGCCTGAGTTTGGCAGCGATATGACGCTTCTTGGCAAGCTGTGCCTCATCGAGCGAAATGTCCGGCGGATCGAAATAGGCGCAGGAATATTGCCAGTCGTCGTCGAGAAACAGGCTGAAAAGCGGCGGCGTCAGGTCGTAGTGATGGGAAACATTCTTGCGGTTTTTGTTGATCGGCAGATGCGTATTAAGCTGCGCAAGACCGATGCGCCAGAACAGTTTGGCCGCCATAAACGGGCTGAAGACGATATCGAGCGTATTGCGCCGGACGAGGGACAGGAAGTCGTAGATATCGCCTTCTTCCACCAGGAAGCGGCCCTGCATATACATCTCGCCAAGGGTGAGCGCGGGGTCCTTGGCAATCAGGTCCTGGGCTTGCCTGTCCGTGAAGCGCACGCTGACCGGATCGCCCGTACCATCTCCGAATGTGGTGATTTCCCCTGTTTCCGTCTTGACCTTGAGTGTCCCGGTTTTAATGATCTTTTCGATCAGGTTGAACAGCGGTGAAGCCATCACAATCCCCCGAATGCCTGCTAATGTCACATATTATTAATCGTACAATATTCGTTTTATGCCAAGAAACAAGGCAGTTTGCTGCATTTGCCTGAAAACGGATAAATACTTTAATTTCAATATTTTGCAGGAAATTCGGCCTGAAAGAACGGTAAAGCGCACGCCGCGAAATCCCATCGTGCAGGACACAAAACCGCATTGATTCGAGGCGCGAAGGATGTGCACTTCGCCTCGAAATCAGCATTGAGACGCTCTGCGTGAGCGCCTTCAGGCTTCGTTTTCCAGACCAAGGTGAGTAGCAGGCGCTACTTCTTGCGCATGGCATCGGCCAGCGCCGCCCCAAAGGCGCCCTGGCTTTTCCCGCTGTCTTTCCCGTTACCGCGTTGCGGCTTGCGTTCATTGTTGCGCGGGCCCCTGGCGGCCGGTGCGCCGTCGTCCTTCTTCATCGAAAGGCCGATACGCTTGCGGCGGACATCGACATCGACCACGCGCACCTTCACCACATCGCCGGCCTTCACCACCTCATGCGGATCCTTGACGAACCGGTCGGCAAGCTGGGAGACGTGGACGAGCCCGTCCTGATGCACGCCGATATCGACGAAAGCGCCGAAGGCGGCGACGTTGGTGACCGTGCCTTCCAGCACCATGCCGGGCTTCAGGTCGGAGATTTCTTCAATGCCGTCGGCAAAGCTCGCAGTCTTGAATTCCGGACGCGGGTCGCGGCCGGGCTTTTCAAGCTCCGCCAGAATGTCGCGCACCGTCGGCAAGCCGAAGCGCTCGTCAACAAAGGCGCGCGGATCAACCGATTTCAGCGCGGCGCTATCGCCCATCAGCGAACGCAGGTCCCGCCCGCAGGCTGCGACAATCTTCTTGGCGACATCATAGGCTTCCGGGTGCACGGCGGAGGCATCCAGCGGCTCCTTGCCGTCGCGGATGCGCAAGAAGCCGGCGCATTGCTCGAAGGCGCGCGGCCCGAGGCGGGCGACCTTCAGAAGCTGCCTGCGGCTCTGGAACGCGCCATTTTCATCCCTGTGCAGCACAATGGCTTCG
Source organism: Martelella mangrovi (assembly GCF_040545495.1). Lineage (NCBI taxonomy): Bacteria > Pseudomonadati > Pseudomonadota > Alphaproteobacteria > Hyphomicrobiales > Aurantimonadaceae > Martelella > Martelella mangrovi. Next base: position 175,740 of record NZ_JBEPLY010000006.1, on the reverse strand, counting down.
GCAATCGAAGGACCAAGGCCGGAAACGCGCGCCAGAAGCGGAGCGGAGGCCGTATTGAGATCGACGCCAACGCCGTTCACCGCATCTTCGACCACGGCATCGAGCGAACGCGACAATTTGATCTGGTCGACATCATGCTGGTACTGCCCGACGCCGATCGATTTCGGCTCGATTTTCACCAGTTCGGCAAGCGGGTCCTGCAGGCGCCGGGCAATCGAAACCGCACCGCGGAGTGAAACGTCAAGGCCGGGGAATTCCTTCGCTGCCGTTTCGGACGCCGAATAGACCGAAGCGCCGGCTTCCGAGACGATCACCTTGACCGGTTTCGGCTCCGGGATCTCCTTCAGCAGATCGGCGACCAGTTTTTCGGTTTCCCGGCTTGCCGTGCCGTTGCCGATGGCAATCAGCGAAACCTTGTGGCGGACAATCAGCGCCTTCAGCGCAGCCGTCGCGCCCTGAACATCATTGCGCGGCTGGAAGGGATAGATCGTGGCTGTATCGAGCAGCTTGCCGGTGCCATCGACAGCCGCCACCTTCACGCCCGTGCGGATGCCCGGATCGAGCCCCAGCGTGACGCGGGAGCCGGCAGGGGCTGCCAGCAACAGGTCTTTCAGGTTGCGGGCAAACACATGGATCGCCTCGTCTTCCGCCCGTTCGCGCATTTCCCGCATCAGGTCGAGCGACAGCGAGGTGGAAAGCTTCACCCGCCAGCACCAGCCGGCCACCTGCATCAGAAATTCGTCCGCCTTGCCCTTTTGACCGATATCGAAGAAACGGGCGATCATCTGCTGGGCGGGTTTGACGGGCGAAGGGTTGTCGCGGTCGGCTTCGATCGCCACCGTCAGCACCTCCTCGTTCCAGCCGCGCAGCATGGCAAGCACACGGTGACCGGGTGCGGTAGCGAATTTTTCGGAATGCTCGAAATAGTCGGAAAATTTCGCGCCGGCTTCCGCCTTGCCGTCCACCACCTTGGCGTAGAGCACGGCATTGTCGCGCAGATACTGGCGCAGCCGGCCGACGAGATCGGCGTTTTCAGCAAACTGCTCGGCAAGGATATCGCGGGCGCCGTCAAGAGCCGCACGGGTATCGGCAACCGTCTCGTTCACATAGGCGGCCGCAAGCACTTCCGGATCGGCGGTGCGATCTTCAAAAATGGCGTCGGCCAGCGGCTGCAGGCCGTTCTCGCGCGCAATCATCGCCCTTGTGCGGCGCTTGGGCTTATAGGGCAGGTAAAGATCTTCAAGCTCGGATTTGGTGGCAACACCGGCGATCCTGCCCGCCAGCTCATCCGTCATCTTGCCCTGACTCTGGATCGATTCCGTGATCGTCGTCCGCCGCGCTTCCAGTTCGCGCAGATAGGTCACCCGCTCCGACAAAAGCCGCAACTGCGTATCGTCGAGCCCGCCGGTCGCCTCCTTGCGGTAGCGCGCCACAAACGGCACGGTCGCGCCGCCGTCGAGCAGCTCCAGCGCTGCATTCACCTGGTCGGGCCGCGCCTTGATTTCATCGGCAACGATACGGGCGATCTTGTTGTCACTCATGGAGCAGGTCTGTCCGGTCTGTTTTCTCTGGGCGCGGAAGGTAACGAACCCGCACGAGATGACAACCGCAATTCGTGTCGGAACAATGACCATCCCCATGGGATACGCTGTTGCGGCACTAACAAGCCCGGACAATCGCCAGCCGGACCTGGCCGAACAGAAGCGGCAGAAGGCTTGCGGCGGCCGCCAGCGCCAATCCCCCATGTCGGGTGCTGCAAGCCTCAGGACTGACAAAAGCTCCGGAAGCCAGAGTGCCGCGCCAACCAGCAGCAGGCAGAGCGCAAGAGCGCCCCAAATGACAGGTTTCCGCGTCACATTGTTGGCAACCGGCCACCTTCCAGAAGCACCACATCGCCGGGAACGAGATCGCGAGTGTCGACCATCCGGACGAGGCTGTCTCTGCGCACGCGGGTGCGCACTTCGGCGATCTGAAACAGGGCTCCATCGAACGGGCCGCTCTCAGTTCGGTGACGGCCCCATCAGGTCCGGGCTCGCAGGTTTCGATCAGTCATAAGCCGGATCCTACCCCCTCACAAGATCACGCGCCTTCCGCCATCCCCTGCACTTTCAGCAGCCGGATTATCGCCGCACAGCAAAGAAACCGGCATTGACGAGAGTCATTGTATCGTGCCGCGAACCTGACAAAATGCGCGATGCGATTGGGCGCGCATCCGGACAAGACAGGGACGCCAGTCCTGTTTCCGCGAACGACCTTGTCCGCGCGGACCAAAGAACGGAGGCACAAGATATCATGCGAGCGATGGTCCTGGAGAAGCCGAACGCCCCACTGATCCCGCGCGATCTGCCAATTCCGGCCCCGGGGCCGGGCGAGGTACGGCTGAAGGTCGAAGCCTGCGGCGTTTGCCGCACCGATCTGCATATCCTCGATGGCGAGCTGTCCGAACCGGCCCTGCCGCTGGTGCCCGGGCACGAAATCGTCGGGCGCGTGGACGCGCTTGGCGCGGGGATCGAAGCTCCGGCACTGGGCCAGCGGGTCGGGGTGCCCTGGCTTGGCCGAACCTGCGGGACCTGTCCGCATTGCCGCGCACATCGCGAGAACCTTTGCGACGCGCCGGAATTCACGGGCTATACCCGCGATGGCGGCTATGCCGAATACTGCATTGCCGACGCCGCCTATCTCTTTCCTCTGCCCGACGATGCGGACCCCGTGCGGCTGGCGCCGCTGCTGTGTGCGGGACTGATCGGATACCGCACGCTGAAACTCGCCGGCCCCGCCGACCTTATCGGGCTGTATGGCTTCGGGGCGGCGGCGCATATCCTGTGCCAGCTTTGTGTTTGGCAGGGCAAGAAGGTCTATGCCTTCACGCGGCCCGGCGACGAGACGGCGCAGGCTTTCGCCCGCCGCCTGGGCGCTGTCTGGGCAGGCTCGTCCGACGACACCCCGCCCGAACCGCTGGACGCCGCGCTGATCTTCGCGCCGGTCGGCGCGCTCATCCCAAAGGCGCTGAAGGCGGTGCGCAAGGGCGGCAGCGTCGTTTCCGGGGGCATCCATATGAGTGACATTCCCGCCTTTCCCTATGCCGATCTCTGGCATGAACGGATCATCCGTTCGGTAGCGAATTTAACCCGTGCCGATGGCGACGAATTTCTGCCGCTGGCCGTTAAGGCCGGCATAGAGACCGAAACCACGACCTATCCCCTGGAACAGGCCAATCGCGCGCTGGACGATCTTCGCTCCGGGCAGTTGACCGGCGCCGCGGTGCTGGTTCCGTGACGACGGCCCGGCTCTCGACGGCTAAAAGCTGCCCCTTCGGCCACTGCATCATCGGCCCCGTGACGTCTGCGTCCGGAACACGCGAAAGCGCCAGTGCCTCGGTCTAGGCAACCTCATCTGTCGGCCTAGGCCCCGTTCCTCCGACATCGGACGCTTTCACCAGGTCGATCAGCGCCCGCAGCGCTGCGGGCACATGGCGATGGCCGGGATAATAAAGCATCAGGCCGGAGTCTGGCGGGCACCAGTCTTCGAGAAGGGCGATCAGTCGGCCTGCTGCGAGGTGATCGTTCACCGTGGTTTCGGGCACATAAGCGATGCCCAGACCACGGATTGCCGCTTCGATGATCAGGTCATTGTCGTTCAGCGTCAGAGACCCCGGGGGATCGAGCGCGATTTCATGCCCGCGCTTCTCGAATTCCCATCGATAACGCTTTCCGCTCGGCAGACGCTGGCGGATCGAGCGATGGTTTTGCAGATCATCGGGGACAGCAGGCATGCCGAACCGGTTCACATAGTCTGGCGCGGCAACGGCGAGAAACCGGAAACGATCGCTCAGGCGCACCGCGATCATGTCCTGCGGAACCGCTTCGGCGAGCCGGACGCCCGCATCGAACCCCTGTTCGACAATATCGACAAGCCGCCCGTCGCAGACCAGATCGAGCGCAACATCAGGATATCTTTCCAGATAGGTCGGGATGATCCTGTCCAGAATCATCCGGGCGGCTCCCTTGTCCGCGTTGATGCACAACGTTCCGCTGGGCGTGCCGCGCTCATCGGCGAGCGTGTCGATCGCGGCGTTGAGGTTTTGCAGCACCGGTTCGATCCGTTGCAGCAGCCGCAATCCGGCGCCTGTCGGCGAAACGCTGCGGGTGGTTCGGTTCAAAAGCCGCACCCCCATTTGCTGTTCCAGCTTCTTCATGCGGTGACTGAGCGCGGAACGCGAAACCCCCATCAGATCGGCGGCGCGGCGGAAACTCCGCTCGGCGGCAACCAGTGCAAAGGCCTCCAGATCGGCCAGGGATGGCTTTTCCATTCGTGAATTTCCTTCACCTGTTCATACAGAAATGGCGCTCTTATAGCACCAATAATCCCGGACTACATCATGGCCGTTCTCATGAAAGGAGACTGATATGAGCAAGATATGGTTGATTACCGGCGCATCCTCGGGGCTCGGCCGGGAGATGGCGGCACAATTGCTGGCGCGCGGCGATCGCGTAGTAGCCACGGCGCGACGCCTGGACGCGCTTGACGATCTCGCACGACAGCATGGCGAAAACCTCACCGTCCTCACGATGGATGTAACCGATGTCGTTGGGACGCGCCGCGCGATGGAAGAAGCCTTTGCAGAGGCCGGACGGATCGATGTCGTCGTCAGCAATGCCGCCTACGGGCTGTTCGGCGCCGGGGAAGAACTCACCGACGAACAGATCGAGCATCAGATCGCCACCAATCTGACGGGATCGATCCAGGTCATCCGAGCGGCACTGCCGCATCTGCGGAGTCAAGGCGGCGGACGTATCATTCAGATTTCCTCGGAAGGCGGGCAGATCGCCTATCCCAATTTCAGCCTGTATCACGCCACCAAATGGGGCATCGAAGGCTTCATCGAATCCGTGGCCCAGGAGGTCGCCCCTTTCGGGATCGACTTCATCATCGCCGAGCCCGGCCCGACCGGAACCAGCTTCGCCGCCAATCTGGTGCGCCCGGAACCGATGGCAGTATACGAGGACACCCCGGCCGGGGCGGTGCGGCGCGCGGTCGACAGCGGAGACTTCGAGATCAAGGGCGACGCCGTGCACACGGTGGCGGCCATGATTTCCGCTGCCGACGACAAGGCCCCGGCGCTGCGCCTCACACTGGGCAGCATCGCTTACGAGTCCATCTCCAAAGCGCTGGCCGGGCGGCTTGAGACCGTGCGCTCGCAACGCGATATTGCGCTGTCCGCGGACCGGGATGGCTAGGACTGGCCGTTGCCGTTCTCGAAGGCACATTCACGCAGGTGCAAGCCGCCTGCGTTTATGCTGTTTCGCACAAGATCGTGCCGTGCTGGTTTGAACGCTTCAAACAGGTCGGGCGTACTCCAATGTCGGATAACCGCAGCGATTGCTTCGTCCGCGAAATTTTGCCACCAGTTGTTGAACTGAAATTCGATGCTGGGGAGACGCATGAAAACGACGGTCGCATTTGCTTCATTGCTCACGGTTCTTTTGACGGGAAACGCTTTTGCTGACGACAGCCGCACGGTTGAGTTGCCTGCCGGCGCTATCGAGATCGATCTCGACAGGTCAAACTTCGAGGCAATTATTTCTGACGGTGAAACGCGCGTTCGGCTCGATTCCGCTTATCTGCCGGATGTTGTCGAAACCTACGGGGATTCGGCGCTGCTGTTCATGGCAACGGGTGGAAACGCCTGCGCCGGGTTCTTCTCCTGGGTCACGCTTGATGAAGAGGGTCTCAGGGCAACGGAACCTTTCGGCACCTGCGCCGGCGGCGGGCCAATCGAGATGACCGATGAAGGCCCCATGCTTGTTCTTGCCGCCGGCGGCGGTGACGAAATGGGCTATGTCTTTGATGGCGCTGCCGTGCGGGAGGTGCAGCTTGGGCTCAAGGAAGCCGGCGTGTCCGATCCGACAGATGCCGCGGCCTGGGCCGACAAGCCCGCTTATGAGGTTCTGACATCTGCCGAGATGGAGCCGTTCCTGCTGGAGATCATGTCGTGGGAAGACCTGAAGACGGTGCGGTTTTCGTCCGCCGTTGCCAGCGAGGGCATGACCCCGGATGGAGATTGGTATGCGGCCACCGGCTGCAGACCCCATGCCTGCAACATGGAAACGGCCGGCGTGGCAGTCTCGACGAAGGATGGCCGTGTTATCGCTGCGCACTGGGAAGAGGGAGAAGGAGAGATATTCGGCGAGCCTGACAGTGCACTTCCCAACAAGTTTCGCACGATACTGAAGGGGCAATTTTAGGTCGCGCCGACGAGTGCGGCAGACCTCGGCCAAGGATGACCTTTACATGAAGCGCTGAGCAAGCGCTGCTGCATCAGGCCTTGGCCGGAAATAGCGCTGAACAGGCAGGCCTTTGGACAATGCACGCCATTTTTGCCCATCGGGTAAATTTTGTGATGAAATTTTGTCGAAGCCGTGCAACGATATGCGTCAAACCGGCTTTCTGCAGCCGGTCTTATATCAGGAGGGGGCGTCGAGCCTGCCGCTGAACAGGGTCCATGAGCACACTCACAGGGAACAGAGCTGCGTTATGAAAAAAACTATTTTGAGCCTCATTGCCGTTGCCGCGATGTCGACAACCGCGCTGGCCGATTTCAAGCCCGCACTTGTCTACGGCACGGGCGGAAAGTTCGACAAATCCTTCAACGAGTCGGCCTATAACGGCGCGGAAAAGTTCAAGGCCGATACCGGCGTTGATTATCGCGACTTCGAGCCGACCGGTGATGCGCAGGGCGAACAGGCGATTCTGAACTTCGCCTCCATGGGCTTCAGCCCGGTGGTTGCCCTGTCATTCGCGTGGAAATCGGCTGTCGAAAAGATCGCACCGCAGTTTCCCGACACCGAATTCTACATCGTCGATGACGTGATCGAAGCGCCGAATGTCCAGTCGGTCGTCTTCAAGGAAGAACAGGGCTCCTACCTCGTCGGCCTGCTGGCTGCGATGAAATCGGAAACCGGCGCCGTCGGTTTTGTCGGCGGCATGGATATTCCGCTGATCCACAAATTCGGCTGTGGCTATGCCCAGGGCGCGAAGGCTGCCAATGGCGATGTCACCATCCTGCGCAATTTCGTCGGCACCACCGGTGCTGCCTGGAACGACCCGGTCAAGGCCGGCGAGCTGACCAAGAACCAGATGGACCAGGGCGCCGACGTCATCTACGCGGCAGCCGGCGCGTCCGGTCTCGGTGTGCTGCAGGCTGCTGCCGACGCCGAAAAGTTCTCGATCGGCGTCGACAGCAACCAGAACTATGTGCATCCCGGCTCGGTGCTGACCTCCATGGTCAAGCGCGTCGACAACGCCGTCTATGACGCCTTCAAGGCAAGCCAGGACGGCGATTTCGAAGCCGGCATCAACTCGCTCGGCGTTGCCGACAATGGCGTCAGCTGGGCCTATGACGAATACAACAAGGCGCTGATCACCGAGGATATGCTGGCCGCCGTCGAAAAGGCGAAGGAAGGCATCGTCTCCGGTGAGATCGAGGTGCACGACTACGCCGTCGACAACACCTGCCCCTATTGATCCCGTAACCGGTTCGGGCGGACACGTTTTGCCGTGTCCGCCCGTCCTGCGGCATACCGATCTCCTGCCCCCGGCAGTGCCGTTTGAGCGCAATAGCAATTGCGCGTAATCCCCGTTTCGGAGGTTTTAGGCTCTTGAGCACACCGCCCGCAATCGAACTCGTCGGCATCGACAAGAGTTTCGGGCCCGTCCACGCCAACAAGAATATCAATCTGAAGGTCGAGAAGGGCTCCATTCACGGTATTATCGGCGAAAACGGGGCCGGGAAATCGACCCTGATGTCGATCCTGTACGGCTTCTATCAGGCCGATCGCGGCGAAATTCGCGTCAATGGCAAACAGCTCGAAATCACTGACAGCGACGACGCCATTGCTGCCGGCATCGGCATGGTGCATCAGCATTTCATGCTGGTGGAGGACTTTACCGTTCTCGAAAATGTCATGCTCGGGGCAGAGGGCGGCGCGCTCCTCAGGCAGGGCGTGAGCAAGGCCCGCAAGGAACTGAAACGGCTTGAAAGCGAGTACGGGCTGGAGGTCGATCCCGACGCCATTATCGAGCAATTGCCGGTGGGCCTGCAGCAACGTGTCGAAATCCTCAAGGCGATGTTCCGTGGCGCGGAAATCCTGATCCTGGACGAGCCGACCGGCGTTTTGACCCCGGCGGAGGCCGATCACCTGTTTCGCATTCTCGGCATGCTGCGCGATCAGGGGCATACGGTCATTCTGATTACCCACAAGCTGCGCGAGATCATGGCGATTACCGATGAGGTTTCGGTGATGCGCGGCGGCGAGATGGTGGCGACCCGCAAGACCGCCGAAACCACCGTGGAAGAACTGGCCGAACTGATGGTTGGCCGCCGGGTTCTGCTGCGTGTGGACAAGGGCGAGCCGAACCCCGGCGAGGTTGCCCTTTCGGTGCGCAACCTGACCGTTCATGACAATCGTGGCGTGCCGATGGTCAAGAACGTCTCTTTCGATGTCCGCGCCGGCGAGATTGTCGGCATTGCCGGTGTGGCCGGAAACGGACAGTCGGAGCTGCTGGAAGCGCTTTCCGGCATTCGCAAACCGCATTCGGGCGAGATCTACGTGCACGGCAAGAAGATCGTCAACGCCAATCCCGCCACCTATCGCAAGATCGGCATCGCCCATATTCCCGAAGACCGGCACCATATGGGTCTCATCCTGCCGTTCGAGGAACGGGAAAACAGCATTCTCGGCTATCACCAGCTGGAAAAATACGGCCGGGGCGGCGTCCTCAACCGTCAGGCAATCCTGGATGATGCGCGCGACAAGATCGAGAAATACGATATTCGTCCGCCGAACCCGATGTTGAAGACCGCAAATTTCTCCGGCGGCAATCAGCAGAAGATCGTTGTGGCGCGCGAAATCGAGCGCGACCCGGATATCCTGCTCGTCGGCCAGCCGACACGCGGTGTCGATATCGGCGCGATCGAATTCATCCATCGGCGCATCATCGATATGCGCGACAGCGGCAAGGCCGTGCTGCTGGTCTCCGTCGAACTCGACGAGATCCGCGCCCTTGCCGACCGTATCCTGGTGATGTTCGCCGGCGAGAATGTCGGCGAGGCAACGCCTGATGCCGGCGAACAGCAACTCGGCCTGATGATGGCCGGCATAGCGTCTTGAGGTTGATATGAGCACCGCCAACGCGCCCCTGCCCGGCTGGGTCACATTCATCCTGATGCCGCTCCTCAATCTCGTCACGGCCCTTGCCATTTCCGGGCTGGTGATCTGGATGATCGGCCAGAATCCGCTCGATGCGCTCACCGTGCTGATCAACGGCGCGCTCGGCAATGGCATGGGCATCGGCTTCACGCTCTTCTATGCCACCAACTTCATCTTCACCGGATTGTCGGTGGCGATGGCCTATCACGCCGGCCTGTTCAATATCGGCTCGGAAGGACAGGCCTATATCGGCGGTCTTGGCTGTGCGCTGGTGGCACTGGCGCTCGACCAGTATGTGCCGTGGTATGTGACGATGCCGATTGCCGTTCTCGGTGCGGCGATTTTCGGTGCTGCATGGGCGTTCATCCCCGCCTGGCTACAGGCCAAACGCGGCAGCCATATCGTCATCACCACCATCATGTTCAACTTTATCGCCGCCGCGCTAATGGTCTATCTGCTTGTCCACGTGCTCAAGCCCGCAGGCGCGATGTCGCCCGAAACCCGCGGTTTCCTGCCCGGCGGACAATTGCCGAGCCTCAACTGGCTGATGGCGATTTTCGGTTCCAGACTGGGCCCCGCACCGCTCAACGTCTCGTTCATCATCGCGCTCGTCATGTGTGTCGCCGTCTGGTTCCTGATCTGGCGCACCAAGTTCGGTTATTCGGTGCGCGCGCTTGGCATGAATGCCACGGCAGCCACCTATGCCGGCATTCCCTATGCGCGCACGGTCATCATCGCCATGCTGCTTTCGGGCGGGCTTGCCGGCATGATGGCGCTGAATGTGGTGATGGGCTCGGCCGACCGCCTGCAGGTCGAATTTGCCGGCGGCGCGGGCTTTGTCGGCATCGCCGTTTCCCTGATGGGACGCAGTCACCCGCTCGGCATCGTTTTGGCGGCCATCCTGTTCGGTATTCTTTATCAGGGCGGTGCGCAGGTCTCCTTCATGATGCCGGAGATTACCCGCGACATGATCGTGATGATCCAGGGTCTTGTCATCCTGTTTGCCGGTGCGCTGGAGTTTCTCTATCGTCCTGCACTTGTCAGGCTGTTTTCACGGCGACAGATGTTGGAGGCCTGAACCATGCACAGTATCGATATCATCGTCGGCATGCTCGGTTCGACCGTGCGCCTCTCCATTCCGCTGATTTTCACCGCGCTGGCGGGTCTTTTTTCCGAACGTTCCGGCGTCCTGGATATCGGGCTTGAAGGCAAGATGCTGGCTTCGGCCTTTGCCGCAGCGGTGGTCGCCTATTACACCGGCTCGCCATGGCTCGGCCTTCTCGGCGGCATCCTCATCTCCATTGTCTTCAGCATCATCCACGGCTATGCCTCGATTACCGCGCGCGGCAATCAGATCGTCTCCGGGGTGGCGCTCAACTTTGTCGCCGGCGGACTGGCCGCCGTGCTCGGCAATGCCTGGTTCCGCCAGGGCGGACGCACGCCGCAGCTTGAAAACACCGCCCGTTTCACCGGCATTGAATTTCCCGGTGCGGAAGCAGCAAGCCAGATGGGCTTTTTCGGCAAGTTTTATGCCGGTGTGATTTCCGGCCAGAACATCCTCGTCTATCTCGCCTTCATCACCGTGCCGATTGTCTGGTGGGTGGTCTACAAGACCCGTTTCGGCCTGAGGCTGCGCGCCGTTGGTGAAAATCCGGGTGCGGTCGATACCGCCGGCATCTCGGTCACCTGGCTGCGCTATCGCACCGCGATCATCGCCGGCTTTCTCTGCGGTTTTGCCGGGACCTACCTGTCGATCGCCCAGTCGGCGTCGTTCATCAACAACATGTCCGCCGGCAAGGGCTTTATCGCGCTGGCCGCCCTCATCTTCGCCAAGTGGCGGCCGGTCCCGGTCCTGTTCGCCTGCCTGCTGTTCGGTTTCCTCGATGCGTTTTCGAACTTCATGCAGGGCAAGGCAATACCGCTCGTCGGTGAGGTGCCGGTTCAGTTCTTCCAGGCGCTGCCCTATATTCTCACCTGCGTGCTGCTTGCCGGTTTCATCGGCACGGCCCGCCCGCCGAAAGCCGGTGGCATTCCCTATACCAAGGAGCGGTAGAGAAATGGCAACCGCCGATGACCTTTTCGACAGGGCCCGCACGGCCAGTGAGAAGGCCTATGCGCCCTATTCGAAGTTTCCGGTGGGCGCGGCCCTTCTGACCAAAGACGGCCAGGTCTTTACCGGCGCCAATGTCGAAAACCTCGCCTTTCCCGAAGGCATCTGCGCGGAGGGCGTTGCCATCGGCCATATGGTGATGGGTGGCGCGCTGAAGATCAGGGCTGCAGCCGTCTATGCGCCCCGGCTGGCGCTGTGCCCGCCCTGCGGCGGCTGCCGGCAGAAACTGGCCGAATTCTCCGATCCGGACACGAAGGTCTATCTCTGCGACGACGGCGGCGTGCGTGAAACGGTGACGATTGCGGAATTGCTCCCGCATGCCTTTGCCACCGGTGAAATCGGATGAGCGACGCTGCTCTCCTTCTGCGTGAGGCGCTCGGCGACCTTCGGCCCCGCACCGCGCTGGTGCTCGGCTCTGGCCTCGGCGGCGTGACCGATGCCCTTTCCGACAAACAGTATTTTGCCTTTTCCGAGCTGCCGGGCTTTCCGGTCGGCGGCGTCAGCGGCCACGAGGGCTCCGTCGTCATCGGCAAGCTTGCCGAAAAGCCGGTGATCATGCTTTCCGGCCGGGTGCATTACTATGAGCAGGGCGATGCGGCGGCGATGCGGGTGCCACTCGAAACGCTTGCCGCTCTCGGCATCGAGGAACTGCTGCTGACCAATGCCGCCGGATCGCTGAGACAGGACATGCCGCCGGGCGCGGTGATGCTGATCACCGACCATATCAATTATTCCGGCATGAACCCGCTGATCGGGGAAAAATCCGACCGCCGCTTCACCGGAATGAGCCAGGCCTATGATGCCGGTCTGGCCGATGCGATGCGTGAGGCGTCCCGAGATTTGGATATTGACCTTGCCGAAGGCGTCTATATGTGGTTTTCAGGTCCGAGTTTCGAAACTCCGGCGGAAATCCGCATGGCCCGGATACTGGGTGCCGACGCTGTCGGCATGTCCACAGTGCCCGAGGTCATTCTGGCGCGCTTTCTGGGTCTGAAAGTCGTCGCGGCTTCCGTCATCACCAACTTCGGCGCCGGCATGAGCCAGGGTGAACTCGGCCATGAGGAAACCAAGGAAATGGCGCCGATCGGCGGCCGCAAGCTGGCTGCCATTGTCAAACGCATGATTGGCGGGGGGTAGGCCATGAAACATCACACAGAGCAGCAGGCCGCTTCGGTTTCGCTTTCGCTCCTCGACCTGACGAACCTTTCCGATGACTGCACCGACAAGGACATCGAGGCGCTGATCGCGCGCGCCTATACGCCCTACGGCACGCCGGCGGCGATCTGCATCTGGCCGCGCTTTGTCAGCCTTGCCCGGCAGATGCTCGGCACCGACCACATGATCAAGATCGCGACCGTGGTCAACTTCCCGTCGGGCGACATGTCGATCAGTGCCGTGGAAGAAGAAACGGAACAGGCAATCCGCGACGGCGCTGACGAAATCGACCTCGTCATTCCCTACAACAAGCTGAAAGCCGGCAATGATTGGGCGGTGAGCGAGATGGTCCATGCCATCCGCTTCCTGTGCCGCGAGCCGGTGACCCTCAAGGTCATACTGGAAACCGGCGAACTGGCCGATGCCGCGCTGATCCGCAAGGCTGCGACAATCGCTATTGCCGAAGGGGCCGATTTCATCAAGACCTCGACCGGCAAGGTCAGGGTCAACGCCACGCTCGAGGCTGCCGATATCATGCTCGGCGTTATCCGCGAGGCAGACAGGCGCGTCGGGTTCAAACCGGCAGGCGGGATTTCCTCGGTGCGCGATGCGCAGCTTTACCTGAGCCTTGCCGAAACGGTGATGGGCGAAGGCTGGGTCATGCCGACCACCTTCCGCTTCGGCGCTTCCGGGCTTCTCGACGATATTCAGGGCGTGCTCGCGGGCAAGCAGTCGACCGTTTCCGGCAGCGACTATTAGGGCCGCTCATGCTGGCGCAGGAGACGATCCGGAAGAAACGCGACGGGTTTTCACTCCCGGCCGCAGAAATAGCGGATTTCGTCCGCGCGCTTTCCGACGAAACGCTCTCCGAAGCCCAGGCCGCCGCCTTTGCCATGGCCGTCTATTTTCGCGGCATGGATGAGGCGGAAACCGTTGCGCTGACCCTTGCCATGCGCGACAGCGGCACGCTTCTCGCCTGGCCGGGCATCGACAGACCCATAGCTGACAAACACTCCACCGGCGGCATCGGCGACAATGTCTCGCTGATGCTGGCACCGATTGCAGCGGCTTGCGGGCTTGCCGTGCCGATGATTTCCGGCCGTGGGCTCGGCGCCACCGGCGGCACGCTCGACAAGCTGGAATCGATCCCCGGCTATGATGTCAGCCCCGACGAAGCCCGCCTTCGCCGCACAATCGCACAAACCGGCTGCGCCATTGTCGGCCAGACGGCAACGCTCGCGCCCGCCGACAAGCGGCTTTATGCGATCCGCGATGTGACGGCGACGGTGGAATCCATGCCGCTGATCGTCTCTTCGATCCTCTCGAAAAAGCTCGCGGCCGGGCTTCAGACACTTGTGCTAGACGTCAAGTTCGGCGGCGGCGCGTTCATGCAGGACGCCGACGGTGCAATGGAGCTCGCACGGCTTCTGGTCAAGGTTGCCAATGGGGCGGGCCTGCCGACGGCGGCTCTGGTGACGGATATGAACGAGCCGCTGGCTGATGCCGTCGGCAATGCCGTGGAAGTGGAAAACGCACTTGCTTTTCTCAAAGGCGAGAAGACGGGAACACGGCTTGAAAGGATTGTGCTGGCACTTGCCGCCGAGATGATTTTCGGCGCGGGGCTTGCAAGCGACCGGCGCTCGGCAGAAGCGGCCGCTGCCGATGCCCTTGCAAGCGGACGCGCACTGGAAACCTTCGCCCGGATGATTTCCGCACTCGGAGGCGCCGCCGATTTTGTCGAGAACGCCGATACCCGCCTGCCGCAGGCTCCGATCATCCGACCGGTCGCCGCGCCCGTCTCCGGCTATCTGGCGAAGGCCGACGCCCGCGCCATTGGCATGAGCGTCGTCACGCTTGGCGGCGGGCGAAAAAAGCCGGGCGCGCGCATCGACCACCGTGTCGGTTATTCCGGGCTGCAGCCGCTGGGTACCGCGATCGAGGCGGGCGAACCGCTCGGTTTCGTCCATGCCGCAAACGAGGATGACTGCGCGGCCGCAACCCATGCGCTGCGCAACGCATTCACGATCACCGCCGAGGCTCCGCAGGAGCGCCCGCTTGTCATCGAACGGATCGGCGGGGCCTGACCGGTCAGTGTATGGTGATTTCGCCGGAGACCTGGCGCCATTCATTGGGGCCGATCAACCGCTTGTGGGCATACCGCACCGAATGCAGCGGGCCGTCGAGATTCTGCTTCCAGAAATCCAGGAATTTGTGCATTTGCGGAAAATCGGGCGCGAGGTCGTAGTCCTGCCAGAGATAGGTCTGGAGCAGATTGCCAAAATCAGGGAGACGATAAAGGATATGGGCCGTCGTCAGCCCATAGCCGGCAAGCTGCATTTCGAATTCGGACGCAAATCGCATGTTCCACCTCATTGTCGTTGACAATTTCAGAGGCTGACGTATTTTTGCGACCGCTTCAATCCGAAAATTTGCTTTTTGATATATTTTTCAATGACTTGGCAGCACATCACAGCGAGTGCTGCCAAGCTGGGCGACCCTCAATCCCAGTCCGGCGCCCATTCCGGGTTGATCAGGCGTTCGCCCCTGTCGAGGCTCCTGATACGGCCAATCTCGTCATCGCTGAGCACGATGTCGGCAGCGGCGAGATTGGATTTGACCCGCTCCGGCTTGCTTGAAGTCGGGATCACCACATGGCCTTCAGCCATGAGGAAGGCCAGCGCAATCTCGCCTTCGGACACGCCGTGAGCCTCGCCGATCGCCTTCAGCACCAGATCTCCGGCAATCTTGCCCTGGGCAAGCGGCGAATAGGCGGTGAAGGCGATGCCGTTTTTATCGCAATAGTCTGCAACCAGCCGGTTCTGGTGGAAAACGTGGCACTCCACCTGATTGGCGGCGATCTTCCGGTCACCGAGAAGACCGGCGGCCTTGTCCATCAGCGCGCGGGTAAAATTCGAAACGCCGATCTGCGCTGCAAGGCCCGCATCATGGACCTCTGCCAGCCGACCGATATAATCCTCGAATGCCGGACCTCCGGCGCGCCCCGGCCAGTGCAGCAAAAGAAGGTCGACCTTGTCGCGGCGGAGCTTGTCGAGGCTTTCTTCCACGCTTTTGCGGAAAGTCCCCTCATCGTAATTATCGATCCAGACCTTGGTGGTTACGAAAACATCGCCCGGTTTCAGGCCGGAATCGGCAAGTGCGCGGCCCACCTCCGCCTCATTGTCATAGGCCTGCGCCGTATCGATATGGCGATAGCCCGCCTCAAGGGCCGCAAGAACCGTCCGGTAGGCCTCGTCGCCACGCCGGCGCCAGGTGCCGAAACCGATTTGGGGAATACCGTTGATGGTCTTCATGGTCCTGTCTCCGAAATATACTATTGAATCTTGGTATTATGGTCTGACCGGCCCGCTTCCCGCGCCGGTCTTGCCGATCGCCGAAGCGATGGCATCAAGGTCATCGTCGTCGAGCTCCAGCTTTGATGCGGCAATCCAGCCGTCGATCTGATCGGGCTTGCGCGCCCCGACAATGGCGCCCGTGAGCCCCGGCCAGGCCAGAACCCAGGCAATGGCAACAGCGGCCTGGCTGACACCATGACGCTGCGCCACCGGTTTCAGCGCCTCGGCAAGGGCCAGATTGGCCTCAAGCGCCGCGCCGTTGAAATTCGGGTTCCGCCTGCGCCAGTCGTCTTCGGGAAGGGAGGCAGCGCGTTCTTTCGAAAACCGCCCGGTCAAAAGTCCGGCCTGCATCGGACTGTAGCAGATGACGCCGGTTTTATTCTTTCGCGCCCATGGCAACAGTTCGGCCGCCGTATCACGGCGGATTGCGGAAAATGGTGGCTGCAACGTGTCGACATGGCCGATGGCCTCGGCTGCCTCGAGGTCTTCAAGACCGTGATTGGAAAGGCCGATGGAGCGCACCTTGCCTTCCTTCTTCAGGTCGCACATCGCCCCCCAGTATTCGCCAAGCGGCACATCGTTCGACGGCCAGTGGACCTGGAGCAGATCAATGGCTTCGACACCGAGCCTTTTAAGCGACGCTTCGGTCTGCTTCCTGAGGCTATCCGGATTGCCGATCCTTTGCGGCGTTTCCATCGGCTTGTCGTCGTTCCAGACCATGCCGCATTTGGTAAAGATGAAGGGGCGTTCCGACCGGGCCATACCGGCAATTGCCCGGCCAACCACGTCCTCGGAATGCCCGAGACCATAAACCGCAGCGGTATCGATCCAGTTGATGCCGGCATCAACGGCCCTGTGGATCGCGGCAACGGAATCGCGGTCATCCTGCGCGCCCCAGCCGGCCGCCCAGCCACCGCCGCCAATTGCCCAGGCCCCGAACCCGGTGCGCGTGATTGCGAGATCCGTCACACCAAGCTGGTTTTTGGGTAAATCTGCGGATGAAATTGTCATGAAAATTCCCCGGAAACCGCACCTGAAAAGAAGGCACGTCAGTCTCGTTCCGGCTTGACGCCGGCCGCGTTCCGGCGGGCGACGTCAAGGCCGCAGCCAGCCGGAAGCCGGCTTTACTTTTTCTGGTAGGCCCGCGCCAGAACGAAGGCGAGGCCGGCAACAGCGGCCAGACCGGAAATCGGTTTTTCCCGCATCATCGTCGGAACGACGCCGACAAGCCCCTGCAACATATCCTCGGTCGCGTATTTTGCCGCACGATAGCGCCGGCGCTCGGCGCGGTTCATCAGCAAGGCATAGGCAAGCACGAAGACCGCCAGGGTCAGGGAGGCGATTGCAATGGTCAGTGCCGCGCCAAGCGGACCGAAAATCTCTGCCAGCCAGATCGCAACCGCGATCACCCCGCTCACATAGGCCGACATGAACAGGAACAGAAGAATGACAACAATGATGGAGTTGCGTCTGGCAGACCGCGCCATGACGCGGCCATCGACCGCCATCATGGCCGCCACCAGAGAGACGAAACGATCCATGCCTTAACGCCGCGTCAGAAGCGCCGCAAGAAAACCGACGCCCGCAGCCACCAGAACGGACTGCAGCGGACGGCTGCGGATATGGTCCTCGAAATCCTCTTCGAGAGACAACGCTTCCTCGCGCGCCCGGTCATAGGCTTCCTGGCCTCTCCTGGTCGCATCATCGCGGAATTTCTCGGCTCTCTCCCGGGCTTCGGAAGCCTTCTCGCCACCCAGCGAACCGATCAATTTCGTCAGCCCGGCGATATCATCGCGCAACTGGTCGATCTGGGCCTGAATATCGGCCTCGGTCGTTTTGCCTGCAGAACCCTGTCCGCCGGTGCTTTTGCTTTCTGCCATGTTGGATCTCCCAATGCTTAATCGGTTACTGATCCCATCAACGCATCAGTTCCGCTATTGTTCCAGCCGCCATCCGCTGCGCTTCGGGTTGCGGTTTCGGCCTGCGAACGGCCAAAACGGCTGCTATCAATATCAAGCCTACGCCGGGGAACCATCGCACACAATAGCGAAGAATAATGCAGACGGTTCGGGAAGGATCAGCTCGCAGCCGCGATCTGCTCATCTGGACCGTCGCCGGACCACTGCGCGATATGATCGCGGATTGCGCGGCGCAGTTCCTCCATCGAGCTGTAGAGGCCGCCATCCAGCGCATGAACGTGAAACTTGACGGCAACAAATCTGAGCCGTCCGTTTTCGGGAACAACGATCCCCACCGGCTGGCCGCCGAATTCAACCATCTGCTTTTTCATGATAACCAACTCCGGTCAGAAAACATGACCGGCCAATTTGTTTCAACCCAAGTGTGTGGTCGCGGTGACCATATCGCCCATGTGACAGCAACGCAGCATGCGATACATGCGGCCGGCTTCCGTCAGGACTTTTGTTTTCAGCGTCTCAAAAGACATTGAACGTCTCCCACATTGCCAAGGGTTGGGCACCATGGCTATGGACCCGTTTTACACGAAATCCCGAATCAATACCCAGGTTGCATTTTGTGTATACCGACGAAATTCTTCAAAAACATGTCAAAACATGCCCGATGAAGAAAACTTAATTTTCCGGCCGGTTCACACGTCCCCGCGGGCGCGGGTCCTCCACACACTAGATAGAAAAACAATTCCGACAGACAAGAGGGGCCGCCAACAAATATGGCCGCCCCTCAAAAATACAATCCCTGGATGTAACCAGCTACGAAAAAATCGGGGATCACCCCATGCGTTCGGAGGCGTAGGACCCGGCAGAGGGCGGGAAGACAACCGTGCGGTTGCCATTGATGAAGACGCGGTGGTGAATATGGGCATGGATGGCGCGGGCCAGCACCAGCGCCTCCACATCGCGCCCGAGGGCAACATAGTCATCCGGGCTTTGCGAATGGGTGATGCGCACCGTCTCCTGCTCGATGATCGGCCCTTCATCGAGGTCCGGCGTGACATAATGCGCCGTTGCCCCGATCAGTTTGACGCCGCGCTGATAGGCCTGCTTGTAGGGGTTGGCGCCCTTGAAGCTCGGCAGGAAGGAGTGGTGAATATTGATGACCTGCCCGATCATCTTGCGGCACAGCGCATCGGAAAGCACCTGCATGTAGCGCGCCAGCACCACAAGTTCGGCATCCGTCTGGTCGATCAGCTCGGCCAGACGCGCCTCGGCGGCCGGCTTCGTCTCTTTCGTAACCGGGATATGATAAAATGGGATGTCGTGATTGACGACAAGCTTCTGGTAATCGAGATGGTTCGAGACCACGCCAACGATATCGATCGGAAGCGCGCCGATGCGCCAGCGGTAGAGCAGGTCGTTCAGGCAATGACCGAAACGGGAAACCATGATCACCGTCTTCAGCCGGTAGGAGCCGTCATGGAACTTGTAGTCCATGTCGAAGGGCGCGGCGATCGCGTCGAAGCCTTCACGCAGCGCATCCAGCTTTGCTCCCGTCTCGGGAATGAAGCTGATCCGAATGAAGAAGCGGCCAGTCTCCAGGTCATCGAACTGGGAACTGTCGATGATATTACAGCCTTGTTCCGCCAGATAGCTGGAAATCGCCGCAACGATCCCGCGCGTGGAAGGACATGTCACCGTAAGCACGAAGTCTTTCATGGTCTTTTCCCGTTCGTTGAGCGCTGGTTGCCCTTTTCGAGCAGCCGATCGGTCATAGAGGCTAGCGGACGCGCTTTCAACTGCTCGAAGCGCATCTGACTATGAGGCGCGTCGCGGCGCTGTAACATCCACGACCTAAAGATGCGCATTGCCGCCATAAGCGCTCCGGCATCTGCCTGTAAACGGCCGATGCCATTGCATCGTCAAACGTCTGACTTGACTTGAAAGGGTTCCGCCGCGCTATAGTTTCAATAATTATCACCTGTCATGATGGGGCCGAGCCACCCGCAGGCGGAATGGAGTCACAGTATATGCGTCGTTCTAGGGGATATTCGCGGGACCGGTCATTTTCCGCGAGACTGAAGAGGCCGTTTCATGTTGCCGCGCTTGCAACCGCGTCCCTTTCCATGGTGCTGTCGTCGACGGCAGCTTCTGCGCAGGGCTGTGAAATGACGCTCCACGGCATCAATGTTGCCGGCGCCGAATTCGGCCAGCCGGGCCAGCCCTATGGACAGGGCTATATCTACCCGTCGAAGGAAACGATCGATTCCCTTGCCTCCGACAAGTTCAACGCGATCCGCCTGCCATTCCTCTGGGAACGGCTTCAGCCGTCGCTGAACGGTGTTCTCGATTCGACCGAACTGTCGCGCATACAGGAAACCGTCGAAGACGCCCGCGACAATAATATGGTCGTCATTCTCGACCCGCATAACTATGCGCGGTACCACGGAAAGGTCATCGGAAGCCCCGATGTGCCGGTCGATGCCTTTGCCGATTTCTGGAAGCGGCTTTCCGCGGTCTTCGCCAATGACGAAGACATCATCTTCGGGCTGATGAACGAGCCGCACGACATCGAAGCCCCGGAATGGCTCACCGCCGCCAATGCCGCGATTGCCGCAATCCGCAATATCGGCGCGGGAAACCTGATCTTCGTTCCGGGCACGGCCTGGACCGGCGCCCACAGCTGGGACCAGAATTTTTACGGCCCCTCGAATGCGTCCGTCATGACCGGCGTTGTCGACCCGCAGGACAATTTCGCCTTCGAAGTGCACCAATATGCCGATGCCGACTATTCCGGCAAGGCCGACGACTGCAGCCATATCAAAGGCGCTGTCGACGCGATCAGGAGCTTTACGGACTGGCTGAATGCCAATGACTATCAGGGCTTCCTCGGCGAGTTCGGCACTTCGGACCAGTTCAACTGTCTGCGGGGCCTGAAACAGATGGCCGACATCATCCAGAACGATCAGAAGGCCTGGATTGGCTGGGCCTACTGGGCCAGTGGCGACTGGTGGCCCAAGAATGCGCCGATGATCATCCAGCCGGACCTCAGGAACGGTGGCGGCGCGCAACTGCGCACCCTGCAGCCGATCCTCGCCAATAACGACCTTTCCCGCAACGCCTGCAATGGTCGTTGACGGGGTCTTTCACCCGGCAACCGGCGCCCAGAGCACATCCTCGATACGGCGCGCGCCGGTGGCCAGCATGACCAGCCTGTCGAAACCCAGAGCGATGCCGCTTGCCGGCGGCATATGCTGAAGCGCTTTCAGGAAATCCTCGTCAATCGGGTAGGTTTCGCCGTAGATGCGCTGTTTTTCCGCCATATCGGCCTCGAAACGTACCCGCTGCTCTGCGGCATCGGTCAGTTCGCCGAAGCCATTGGCAAGCTCAACGCCACAGACATAAAGCTCAAACCGTTCGGCTGTCCGCGGGTCCGCCCCGCTTCTGCGGGCAAGGGCTGCCTCGGGGGCCGGATAGCAATCCAGAAACGTCGCCCGGCCATGACCGAGATTGGCTTCGATCTTTTCCACCAGCACACGCGAAAACAGATCCGACCAGCTGTCGTCCTCGCTGTATTGCAGCCCCTGCCCTTTCATCTGCGCGGCCAGTCCGTCACGTTCGGTCTTGCCGTCCGGTCCGATGGTTGAAAGAAGGTCAATCCCCGCATGGCGTTCGAAAGCCTCGGCAACACTCAGACGTTCGATTTCGGCAAAGGGATCGCAGGTGCTTTCACCCCGGGCAAAACGGTCCGTCCCGGCCGCTTCGGCCGCAAGCGACAGAAGCGCCGCACAATCGGCAAACAGCCGGTGATAGGGTTCCCGGGCACGATACCACTCCACCATGGTGAATTCGGGATGATGCAGCGGCCCGCGCTCTCGGTTGCGGTAGACATGGGAAAAGCTCACCAGCCGTTCTTCGCCGGCCGCCAGCAGTTTCTTGGCGGTAAATTCCGGCGAGGTGTGCAGATACATGGTCTGCGCACCGCCGTCATTGCCGATCATCGCCGTTGAAAAGCCGTGCAGATGGGTTTCGTTTCCCGGCGAAACCTGCAGCGCCGGCAGGTCGGCCTCGACAAAGTCTTCGCCGGCAAACCAGTTGCGCATCGCTGTCATGACCCGGTTGCGCGCCATCAGCGCCGGACGGCGGTCCTGGTGTCGGTCGGCGCGCCACCACTGCGATAATCCGGCGGGGTCGTTTTTGTCCGGCATTTTTCCGCCTTTGCGTCAGCTTGCGCCCAATCAGGCGTTTGGCACTGGAATTCGGGGCGATTTTACGTTAGTCCCGCTCTCACGAATTCAAGGGAATGCGCGGTCTATAGATAGTCCCGGCCGCCAAAGCAAGGAAGTCTCATGGTCAAGGTCATTGCCTCATCGCTGCGCAAGGGCAATGTCGTCGATGTCGACGGCAAGCTCTATGTCGTTCTTACCGCCCAGAATTTTCACCCCGGCAAGGGCACGCCCGTCACCCAGGTCGACATGCGCCGCATTGCCGATGGCACCAAGGTTTCGGAACGGTGGAAAACAACGGAGCAGGTCGAGCGGGCCTTCGTTGAGGATACCGACCACACCTTCCTCTACAGCGACGGCGAAGGGTTCCACTTCATGAACCCGGAATCCTACGATCAGCTGACGATGAGCGCCGAGGACGTCGGTGACGCCGCCAACTACCTTTCCGAAGGCATGAATGTCATCCTCTCCATTCATGAGGGGATCGCCATCTCGCTGGAACTGCCGCGCCACGTCACGCTCGAAATTACCGAGACGGAACCCGTGGTCAAAGGCCAGACGGCCTCCTCATCCTACAAGCCGGCGATGCTGTCGAACGGCGTGCGCACCATGGTGCCCCCGCACATCAACGCCGGCACCCGCGTGGTGATCCTGACCGAGGACGGCTCCTACGTCGAGCGCGCCAAGGACTGATTTTCCGCCGTTGCGGACAATGAAAAAGGCGGGCCTGACGGACCGCCTTTTTTTCATTCTCCAAGCCGCCGCCCCTCCTCTGCGTCATCCTCCGGCTTGACCGGAGGATCCAGGGCAACACGACATGTGGTCGTGAAGGCGTGTTTACATTCGAGAATTCGAGTAAAATGGATGCTCGGATCAGGTCCGAGCATGACACCTGTGGGAAAGCTGGCGGACAGGCTCTTCTCTGTCACGGACTTTTGTCAGCGTCCTGAAACGCCCTGACGGTCCGCCTTTTTTCGTCCAGCACCTATTCGATACCGCCGAGGCAGATATATTTCAGCTCGGTATAATCCTCGAGGCCGTATTTCGAACCCTCGCGGCCGGTTCCCGACTGCTTGATGCCGCCGAAGGGGGCCACTTCGGTGGAGATCAGGCCGGTGTTGACGCCGACAATTCCATATTCCAGCGCCTCGGCGACCCGGAAAACCTTCGCCAGATCGCGGGAGAAGAAATAGGAGGCAAGGCCGAATTCGGTATCGTTGGCCATCGCGATCACGTCTTCCTCGCTCTCGAAGCGAAACAGCGGCGCGACGGGGCCGAAGGTCTCCTCACGTGCGCATTTCATCTCCGGCGTGACGCCCGTCAGCACGGTCGGCTGGAAGAACAGACCACCCTTCTCGTGGTGTTCACCGCCAAGCCTGATTTCAGCGCCTTTCGAGACGGCATCCTCAATGTGGTCTTTCACCTTTTCGACCGCCGCTTCATCAACCAGCGGGCCGATATCCGTGCCCTCGGCCATGCCGTCCCCGACAGTCAACTCCGCGACCCGGCGAGCAAGCTTTTCGGCAAACTCGTCATAGACGCCGGACTGAACATAAAGCCGGTTGGCGCACACGCATGTCTGGCCGGCATTGCGGTATTTGGATGCAATCGCGCCTTCGACTGCGGCATCCAGATCGGCGTCGTCAAACACCATGAACGGCGCATTGCCGCCAAGTTCGAGACTCATCTTCTTGATCTGGTCAGCCCCCTGCCGCATCAGGATACGGCCGACCTCGGTCGATCCGGTAAAGGTGATCTTGCGAACACGGTCATCCTCGCTGAACGCCTTGCCGACCATCGAGGAACTGGTTGCGGTGACAACCGATAAAAGCCCCGCCGGCAATCCGGCTCTTTCTGCAAGGCAGGCGATGGCAAGCGCAGAAAGCGGCGTCATCTGTGCCGGTTTGCACACCATCGCACAGCCGGAGGCCAGCGCCGGGGCCATCTTGCGGGCAAGCATGGCATTGGGAAAGTTCCAGGGCGTGATGGCGCCGACCACGCCGACAGGCTGGCGAATGACCATGATGCGCTTGTCGGTCTGGTGGCCGGGGATCATGTCGCCATACATACGCTTGGCCTCTTCGCCAAACCATTCGACGAACGACGCGCCGTAGAGGATCTCGCCGCGCGCCTCTGCCCAGGGCTTGCCCATTTCCATGGTGAGGATGGTGGCAAGGTCGTCGGCATTCTCCACCATCAGGTCATAGAGCGCGCGCAGGATGGAGGCGCGTTCCTTGGCCGTCTTTTTTGCCCAGGATTTCTGCGCTTCGTGGGCGGCCGCAATAGCCTGATCGACCTCCGTCCGGCCGCAATTCGGCAGTGTCGCAATCACTGCGCCGTTGGCGGGATTGGTGACATCGAAGGTCTTGCCGTCGGCAGATTGTTCACGCCACGTCCCCGCAACAAAGGCTCCCGCTCCGGCCAGTGTCTTGTCCTTGAGATGATCAGCGAGTTTATCGGTAATGGCCATGATTGGTCTCCCTCTTGTCTTTATCCTTAACGCCATGCCCGGCAGGCTTTGTTCCGTACCGATCCGCAAAAGCGCACCGAAGCCTGCCCTCCACTTGAGATATGCAGGTAAAACACCTGCACAGCATATCAAGGTGGAGATTTGAGATCACCGGGTCATTTCAGGCAAGTCGGAAAATGGCATGATTTGCGATGGTCCCGGTTTTCCGATAGGTGGAATCCATATCAATCGGCGCGGACCGCAGGCTCCGCCCCATGAGCGCGTCAGGATAAACCATGCAGACCATTTTCGTGCAGTTCAAATGCCACCCCGGACAGGCCTATGATGTCGCAGATGTCGTGGTGCGCACGCTTGAGGAGACGTCGGAAATCTATTCGACCTCGGGACATTACGACCTTCTGGCGAAATTCTACCTGCCGGCCGAAACCGATATCGGCCATTTCGTCACCAGCCGTCTGCAGACGATCGACGGGGTGAAAGACACCTTCACCCTCGTCACCTTCAAGGCCTTCAGCTAGCAAGGCGCCGCTTTCAAAAACGCGGCGCTTCGAGGCCGGCCGCGCGATAGGCGGCGATCAGCGTATTGGCCATCAGCATGGTGATCGTCATCGGCCCGACACCGCCGGGCACCGGCGTAATCGCCCCGGCCACGGGTTCGCAGGCGGCAAAATCAACGTCGCCCAAAAGCCGGGTCCTGCCTTCGCCGCGCTCGGGTGCGGGAACACGGGTAATTCCGACATCGATCACGGTAGCACCCGGTTTCACCCAGTCGGCCTTGACCATCTCCGCCCGGCCGGTGGCTGCGACCAGGATATCGGCATTGCGGCACACCGACGCGAGATCAGCGGTGCGCGAATGGGCCATGGTGACCGTGGCGTTGGCTTGCAGAAGCAACCGGCCCATGGGTTTTCCGAACAGGTTGGAACGGCCGACGACAACAGCGTTCAACCCGGAAAGATCGTCGCCATGGATCGAGCGGACGAGGATCATCGCGCCGGCCGGCGTACAGGAGATCAGGCCGGTCTTCAGGTCGCCGACAGCAAGCTTGCCCGCATTGACGATCGAAAGCCCGTCGACATCCTTCTCCGGGCGGATCATCTGGATGACCGGAAATTCGTCAAGATGAACGGGTAGCGGCAGTTGAACCAGAACGCCGTGAATGGCCGGATCGGCATTCAGCTCGCCAACGACCTTTTCCAGATCGGCCTGGCTGGTGTCGGCATCGAGCGTCACCTGAACGGAATGAAAGCCGCATTCCTTGGCGCGCTTGCCCTTGGCGGCCACATAGGTGTGGCTTGCGGCATCGTCGCCCACGATCACGACCGCCAGGCCGGGGACGACGCCTTTTGCGGTATTGAGTTCTGCCGTGGCCGTCTTGATCTTCTCGATGACCCCGGCGGCAATTGCCTTGCCGTCAATGCGTTCTGCCATGTAGAAACTCCCGAAATCTTTCTGCTGTCGCCCTGTTCAGGCGCCGGAAACGAAAAACGGCAAGCGCCGGAGCGCTTGCCGAAATATTCTGAAAAGCACGACCTGCCGGTCCACTCAGTTGAGACGCTTTTTGACCGAATCAACAGATTTGGAAAACAGCTTCGACTGAACTGCCGGGGTTGCTTTCTTTTCCAGAACGATGCGCGCCGCATCCACGGCGACATCAACGGCAGCGCTGCGCACCGCCTCGATGGCATCCTGCTCGGCCTGGCGAATCTTCTGCTCGGAAAAGGCCGTGCGACGCTCGACATATTCCTGCGTCTTGCGGTGTGCCTCTTCCTTGATCGCCTGCGCCTCGCGCTCGGCAGCGGCAACGATATCCTTGGCTTCGTCCTCGGCTTCGCGACGCTTGCGCTGGTAATCGGCCAGCACATGCTGGGCTTCTTCGCGCAGACGTTTGGCTTCGGCCAGTTCATCGCGAATTTCGTCCGCGCGCGAATCAAGCGAGCGAAGCAGAATTCCGGGAACCTTGAAATAGGCCACGACGATGAAGAACAGAACCAGGCCTACAAAGGCATAAAATGTCGCATCAAGTGACATGATCAGCCCTCCTTGACCGATGAAACGGCCGCTTCGACATCGCCCTTGGCCACGCGCCCGCCGATCAGCTGGGTCACGATCTGGGCGGCAGTCTCTTCGGCAATGGAGCCGACTTCCTGCAACGCTTCAGAGCGAACCTTTTCGATCCGGGCATTGGCCTCGGTCAGCTTCTTGCCAAGCTCGCCTTCGACCTGGGCCCGTTCGGCCTCGGCCTCGGCACGGGCCTTATCGGCGGCAGCCGCCGATATCGACCGCGCTTCATCGCGCGCCCGGGCCAGTTCCTTTTCATAAGCGGCAATCGCGGCATCGGCCTCGTTACGCAGCCTTTCGGCCTCGTCGAGATCCTGAGCAATCCGGTCATGCCGGTCTTCCAGAATGGAGCCGACGCGCGGAATGATCATCCTCTTCATCATCAGATAGAAGAGTCCGAACGTGATGGCCAACCACAGGATCTGCGACGGGAAAGTCGCAAAATCAAATGGCGGGAACACCTGTTCTTCGTGATGCTCTATTTCGGCCAGCGTCGTCTCGGTATGCGCTTCTGCGCCTTCCGAGGTCTGCGCCAGAGCCGGTGTCACAATCATGCTCGCCTCCAAAGGTCTTCGACAACAGTGGACACGGCGCCGAAAACGGACGCCGTGACCTAAACGTCAGACCGCTTAAAACTTAAACGGCGAAGAGCAGGAGAAGAGCGACGAGCAGCGAGAAGATGCCGAGCGCTTCGGTCACGGCAAAGCCGAAGACCAGACGGCCGAACTGGCTGTCAGCTGCAGAGGGGTTGCGCAGTGCGCCGGTGAGGTAGTCACCGAAGATACGGCCCAGACCCATGGAGGTTGCGCCCATGCCGAGGCATGCAATACCGGCACCAATGAACTTTGCTGCTTCCGCTTCCATAAAAGAACTCCTTCGAAAGAATGGGTTGTTGCGGCTTAATAGCGATGCCGGCCCCTGCTGTCCAGCAGGAACCGACAGAGTTTATTCCCTAGTGTTCGCCTGCGTTGACGGCATCATTGAGATACATGCAGGTCAGGACTGCAAACACATAGGCCTGCAGGAAGGCGACCAGGAATTCCAGCGCCGTCAGAGCGACGGTCATGGCCAGAGGCAGGATCGCGCCGCCGGTTCCGATCGTGCCGATCGCGCTGAGCGAAACGACAAAGCCGGCGAAAACCTTGAGCGTGATGTGGCCGGCCAGCATGTTGGCAAACAAACGAACCGACAGGCTGATGGGACGCGAGAGAAACGAAACGATCTCGATCAGCGTCACCAGCGGCAGGAGCGCCGCGGGAACGCCCGACGGCACGAAAACCTTGAAGAAACCGAAGCCGTGCTTGTAAACGCCGTAGCCGACGACGACACACATGACCATGATTGCTAGAGCGAAGGTGACGACGATTTGGCTCGTCACCGAGAAGAAATAGGGGAACATGCCAATCAGATTAGCTGTCAGCAGGAACAGGAACAGCGTCAACACGAAGGGGAAGAACACCATGCCCTTTGTCCCCGCGCCCTCCCGCAGCATCGAGGCGACAAACTCGTAAAGCAGTTCCGCGATCGACTGCGTGCGCGACGGAATCAGGCCGCGTTTCGATGTTGCCAGAAACATGAAGCCGGCTGCGGCACCGACCGTAATCGCCATGAACAGCGATGCGTTGGTGAAGGAAAAGTCCAGTCCGCCGACATTGATCGGAACGATACTGTGGATCTGAAACTGATGGGTCGGATCGTTTGACACCTGAGCTCTCTCTTCTCACCTTGCGCGCGACCAACCCTTAAGGTCATGCGCGCAGAACCAAATTTACTTCCCGTCCTTCTTCAGACGGTCTTCCGGCTCAGCCACATAACCGACGGAGCGCAATACATTCAATACCCCGGCACCAAATCCGAGGAGAAGAAAGCCGATCATGCCCCAGGGGCTGGTCCCGGCGAACTTGTCGAGGAGATAGCCGAGCATGAAACCGACGAAGATGGCGGCCATAAATTCGCTCGAAAGCTTCAGCCCCTTCGACATTTCACGCCGGTCATTGGCAGACGATCCTGCCGCCTTCCGGCTCTCTCCGTCCTGGCTCTTCCGCCGCGCGCCAAGTTCACTGGCAAGCCGCTTGCGGCGCTCTTCCAAGTCCTCCTGCCCGTCCTCTGCCATACTTTCCGCTTTCTCAAAAATCCGCCATGGCCGTTACCGACCATACGTGGACATTTCAGCAATGCGATAAAGCCTTTGGGACCCCCCGGTCAAGTCGCGCGCACCATAGTTTTCCTCCTTATGCTAGTCAAGCTGCAGGAGAACGGCAATCGGACGACGAAAATTGTTCATGACAGCGCCTAGAGCATTTCAGACTGAGATGGAAACAGTTCTGTTTGCCCAAACCGGTCATTCCACGCGAAGAAGCCCGCGCGGCATAGCCATAGCTATGTCGAAGGGCTTCGACAAAGTGGAGGGCCGGTTTCGGCAAACCCTGAAGGGCGGCATGAATTTGCGCCATTCCCGGCGGTCTTCGGCTTGGACATAGCTTCGGCTATGCCCTGCGCCAAAGTCCTTGGTTCTGGCGCAAATTCCTTGCCGCAGAACGATTCCATCTCAGTCTGAAACGCTCTAGAACCAGCCGCGCGAACGCAACCAGTAGATGGCGAGCACGCCCGTCAACAGCATGGCGGCAAGGGACGCCGGGTAACCGTAGGTCCAGTGCAGATCGGGCATGCGGTCGAAGTTCATGCCGTAAATACCGGCAATCAGCATCGGCGGCGCGAACACCACGGAAACCACCGAAAACAGCTTCATGATGTTGTTTTGTTCGAGATTGACGAGGCCAAGCGAAGAATCAAGCAGGAAAGAGATGTTCGAGGACACGAAACTGGCATGCTCGGCAAGCGACTGGATATCGTGGGCGACGATACGACACACATCCTTGGCGGGTTTGTCGCCGTGCACCTGCTCGAGCGCCTGCACATAGGTTGACAGACGCGCCAGCGTAATCAGGCTGTCGCGGGTCTTGCTCACCAGCCGGTGACAGGCCGAAATCTCGATCAGCCGTTCCTCGAGTTCGGCAGGTGGGCGGCGGCGACCGCGCGCGCCCTCCCCGAAAACGGCAATCGATATGTTGTCGATCCTGGCCACCGCAAGCTCCAGAATTTCCGCGGTGCGATCAACGATCGTATCGAGGAGATTGGCCAGCACACGCACGCCTTGCCCCGGACCGAGATCGAGACGCTTCATGTCGGCGGCAAACAGAAAAAACGGCTTCGGCTCGGCATGGCGGATGGTGATCAGCCGGCCTTCGGCGAGGATGAAGCCGACATCGGTGAGCTGGGCAAGGCCGAAATCCACATTCATCACGATCGACGCCGTCATGTAGACAGCGTTGCCCTCGGTGTAATAGCGGCTCGAAGGCTCGATATTCTTCAGGGTCTCGCGGGTCGGCAGCATCACCCCCAGAAGCGTTTCCATTTGGCGCATATCCGCCTCGGTCGGATCGAGCATGTCGATCCAGACGACATCGTCACCAAGGGGTTCGGATGCGTCACCTGACGGCAAGGCCGTCTTGACGCCGCCTGCCTTGTAAAGATGGATCATTCGAACCCCGTCCTTTCCCCGCACACTTGCCTCTATTGGCTACCCAAGCATAAAAGGCAGGGCAAGTGTGTTTTTCACGCTTATACGCCCTGTGTCAGGCATAAAGCGCTCTAAACACCGTCGCCCGCACCGCCCGTTCGCCGCAACATGGACATCGCCCTCATGCAACCTCATGATTTCTGGCAGGATTTTCTGCCGCCGCACTCAATCGACGCGCATGCGCCGCTGACAAAGGCCTACCCGGCAACGCTTGCAGACGGTCGCCAGTTGCTGTTGCCGATCCGGACGCTGGACGGCGGCGAGCGGGGCCTTGCCTCGCTGATCATCAACCAGGCGTCGTTCGCAGTGACCGAGGCGCTTGCCGCCGATCTGGCCGCGCGCCTGGCGCAGGCAAAACCGGATATTGTCGTCGGCCTGCCGACACTCGGGCTGACACTGGCTGCAAGCGTGGCAAGAGCGCTCGGACATGAGCGCTTCGTGCCGCTCGGAAATTCCCGCAAATTCTGGTACGAGGACGCCCTTTCAATGCCGGTCAGCTCGGTCACCACGCCCGATCAGGACAAGCGGCTGTTCATCGATCCGCGCATGCTGCCGCTTCTTTCGGGAAAGCGCGTGGCACTCATCGACGACGTGATCTCGTCCGGTCGGTCGATCCTTGCCGGACTGTCTCTGCTTGAAAAATGCGGCATCCGCCCGGTGGCGATCGGCACGGCCATGCTGCAGACGCACAAACACCGCAAGATGCTTCAAGATTACGACCCCGCACTGGCCGAGACCATTGAGGCCTGTTTTTCGACCCCCGAACTGCAACGCGGTGAAGGCGGCAAATGGCATGAAAGGCCTGCCGGCTGACACTCGCCCTGAACACAGAAAAAACCCGTGGTCCGAAGACCACGGGCTTCCGCAACGAACTGCTTCCTTTATCAGTTCAGAAGAACTGCATCAGGGTTTTCATTCAACGCTTCCTCGGAAAACTCCGGCTGATTTTCCAGCGTTTCCCGATCAAAACGGGTCTCTACGATGTAGACATCCCCGTCACTCATGATCGTGACCGCATCGGCAGAAATTGCAACCGGTTTTTCACCGAGCCCCAGAAAACCACCGACATCGACAATCAGAATATTCTGGCTCTGATCGCCATGGGTCATGACATTCGACACTTCACCAACGCTGTCACCTTCGGAACTCAGAACGGATGCGCCCTCAAGCTCATCGAAGGAAACCGAGGCCATGTCGACTTCCGACATACCTTCCAGCATCGGGTTTTCCGCATTCATGTTTTCAGCGGCGTCGTCACCCATGCTGTCCACGCCGGCAACCATTTCATCCATGGCGTTGCCTGCCGCCTCACCGGCCTCGTTCATGGCGTTACCCGCCGTGTTGGCCAGATCCTGCGTTTCATTGGCAACGTTATTGGCGGCGTCACCGGTTGCCGTCTTCAGCTGATCCGCTTCCTGCTGAACAGCGGCCGTGCCGCCCTCAATCAGGTTAGCATCATCATATTCGAAGGCCGGAGCGTTTTCGAGCTCTTCGCTCGTGGCATCAATGGTCAGCCAGTTGCCCTGCTCACCCTGCTGCCAGCTCAGACGGTCGAATGAAACGGCGACTTCTTTCTCACCAATTCCGAGAAAACCGCCAACGCCGATCACGGCAGCAGTCGCACTGCCGTCGGAGTCCATCACGATATCGTTGATATCGCCGACCTGCTCGCGCTCCTGTTCACCGGCATTCTGCCCGTAAACGGGCCAGCCGAGAAGCGAACTTGCCAGAACCTGCTGGTCGGTCGCGCCGAAAAAGCCCTTGGCGTCTTCCGCAGCAGCCTGGCGCTCGGGGAATACCGGCGTCGCGCCGGTTTCCATACCGGCATCCATGCCGGAGGTCGCCGCAGGTTCACTGTTCATCGTATCGGTATTGGTAGAATCCTGCGCGTAAGCCGCGCCAGTGGAAACAATCGCAACAATTGCCGTAGTCGAAAGAATCTTGCGAAGCATTTTAATACTCCTCTCTTCTTGGGTGTTTCGTTGCAGGATTTGTTTATTACTATATTTTATCGTTTTTCTTCTCACCTGCATCACACCAACAAAACGTACTGGCTGGAATCTTGTTCCTGCACCGATCACTTTTTTTCGCCGGTACGACGAAAAAAAACAAACCCGCCCTGATGTGTCAGGACGGGAACGGCATGCTTCAGAGGCTGTCAGGCGGAACGTCTTTTTCAGACCGCTCAGCAAAAGCGCAGCGGCATCCTGATGTGAACCCTCAGACCGGTATCGGCAAAATCGACATCGACATTGCTGCCGATAATCTTGTCGAGGCTGCGCTCGATCAGCACGCTGCCGAAACCACGCTGCTCCGGCGGCATAACCGGCGGCCCCCCGACCTCCACCCAGTCGAGTTCGAGATGCGGCGTGCCATTGCCGTCAGTGCTGCAGGCAACGGTGATATCGACAACACCGACTCGCGTTGAAAGCGCACCGAACTTGGCGGCATTGCTCGCCAGCTCGTGGATCACAAGGCCGAGCGCCAGCGCTTCATCGGGGTCGAGATAGACAGCACTTCCATGAATATCGACCTGGCGGCTGCCGCTGTCGATATAGGGCGCGATCTGTGAGCGCATCAGGCGGTCGAGCGCGATTGCCCCCCACTGCTCATCCGAAAGCAGTGTATGGGCTGCCGAAAGCGCCTGCAGCCGGCCGGAAAACGCCATGTTGAATTCAGCCGACGTGCGCGATCTGCGCAATGTCTGCCCGGCAATCGACTGGACGATCGCCAGCGTGTTCTTGACCCGATGATTGAGTTCACGCAGGAGCAGCCGTGTCTTCTGCTCGGATTCCTTGGTGACGGAGATATCCACCACGACACCGAAGACCGACCCGCTCTCTTCCGGAGACAGAACGCTCTCATAAGCGCCGCCCAGCGACAGCAGCCATTTTCCCGTGTTTGCAGCCTTGAATTCGCACTGATATTCCTCACCGCGCTCAAGCGCCGCCCTGAACCGGCGCAACAGAGGAATGCGCGTTTCCGGCGCAATGGCGCGCAGAACGCGGCGCCAGGTCAACACCTCCCCGACCGGCAGACCGAGCATTTCGCGCAACACGTTGTCGCACTCCACCGTGTTGCTTTTCCGGTCCCAGCTCCAGGCGGCGATATTACCGGCCCGCAATGCCATGGAGTGGCGCTTCTGGGCACGTGACAGCGCAAGGTCCGCCGAGACCTTGCCGCGCGCAGCATCCTTCAGCTCGTAAAGCGAGCCGGCCAGATTGGCGAGCCGGCGCAGCGCCGCGGCATCTTCAGAGGAAATATCGTGATGGTTCTTGCTATCGATCACGCAGAGCGAACCGGCATTGACGCCGTGAACCTTGATCGGCGCGCCTGCAAAAAACCGGACGGGCTTGCCCTCAAACGAGGGGACGGACGGTGTGAGATGGCTCTGATCGGCCGGATCGTTGAGGATCAGCGCCGGATCCGTTTTCAGCACCAGCGGATAAACGAAAAGGCCCGAGCGCGTCGGGACCACCTCGGGCGCCATGCCATGAACCGCCTGCACCCAATTTTCGTCATAATCGGCAATCAGGATAAGGGCTGCGGGGCATGAAAAACGCAACGCCGCCGCCTCGACAATGGCGACGAAGTCCTCATCGGTTTCGGCGGCGCGCATGATTGTCTGCGAAAGCGTGTTGAGTCGGTCCTGATCCTTGATCGCGTCGACAATGTCGGTGGGCAAATGTTCCACTGGTTCAAAAGCTCTTTATTTTCATGGCGTAAAGAGCGCGCTCTCCCGCCGAATGTCGGATCACCGTGACGACCAAAGAAAACCGGTCAC
The DNA here is from genome assembly GCF_040545495.1 of Martelella mangrovi. NCBI lineage: Bacteria > Pseudomonadati > Pseudomonadota > Alphaproteobacteria > Hyphomicrobiales > Aurantimonadaceae > Martelella > Martelella mangrovi. The sequence continues at coordinate 141,879 of NZ_JBEPLY010000006.1, read as the reverse complement.
CCTCATGAACGCCCGATCCTGGCTTAGGTTCCCTTGCAAACTGAATTTAATCAAATCCGTTCGGGCATACGCAAATGGGGCACTGCGATCGCAATGACCGCAGCACCCCGGATTTATCAATCTGTGGACAGGTCAGCGACCGTTCCGCATGTCCTCATGCCGGCCGCGACACGAATGCACTACCGACCACCGAGGCGGAATTGGCATCCGGCCCGAAGTCGAGTTCTCCATCAATGTCCAGAAGCTCCTGAAGCTTGCCGCGCGCCCGCGCAATCCGGCTCTTGATCGTGCCGATCGCGCATTCGCAGATTTCAGCGGCCTCTTCATAGGAAAAGCCGGAAGCGCCGACCAGAATGATCGCCTCGCGCTGATCATCGGGCAAACGGTTCAGCGCCTTGCGGAAATCGCGCAGATCCATCGCGCCATACTGGGCCGGATGGGTCGACAGGCGTTCGGTAAAGACGTTGTCGGAATCCTGTATCTCGCGACCGCTCTTGCGCATCTGGCTATAGAATTCATTACGCAGGATCGTGAACAGCCACGCCTTGATATTCGTACCCTCGGCAAAGCTGTCCTGCTTGGCCCAGGCTTTCATGATCGTATCCTGCACCAGATCGTCGGCGAGGTCCTGATGCCCGCTCAGCGACACCGCAAAGGCGCGCAGGCTCGGCACGGTTTTCAGCATATCGCGCTTGAAGCTCGTATCGTCATCCCTGACCAAGGCTGTCATCCTTTCGCGCTGCGCGTCGATTCGGACTCGGCCGCATCAAGGCGTTCGAGCAAATCAAGAAAACGATCCGGAATTTCTTCCTGCTCGACGGCATGATAGAGCGCCTTGAGGCGTCGGCTGATTGCCTCTTCCGGGCTTTTGGCCGTGCCAGGCATGGCCTGCCCCTTTCCCAGGCTGCTGTTGCTTTTCACCAGTTTTATCCCGTTAGTACTCAATTGCGTGTTCTGATCGAAAACGCCGGCCGTTATAAAAAGTTCCACCGATGCCGGAACTTTTTTTACGCCCGCGCATTGCAGTTAACTGAAAGTGCTCTTTGAGCCTTCCCAAACAGACCTACCGAGGCAGGAGACTGAATAATTATGTCGCTTTCAACCCGTATCGCTGCCCATTTGCCATACCTCAGACGCTATGCCCGCGCCGTGACCGGATCGCAAACTTCTGGCGATGCCTATGTTGCCGCCGTACTCGAAACGCTGATCGAGGACGTCTCTCTCTTCCCGGAGGACGGAGATGACAAGGTTGCACTTTATAAACTCTTTTCACGCCTTTTCGGTTCCACGACAATCGAGATCGAAAATATTGACTCGCCCTACTCCTGGGAAAAGCGCGCCGCCGCCAATCTGATGGCGCTGCCGGCCAAGCCGCGGCAGGCCTTCCTGCTGATCTCGCTGGAAAATTTCTCACATGAGGAAACGGCTGCAATTCTGGAAGTCGATCCCGATGTCGTACCGGGCCTGATCGATGAAGCCTCGTCGGAAATCTCCCGTCAGGTTGCCACCGATATCATGATCATCGAGGATGAACCGCTGATCGCCATGGATATCGAACAGATGGTCGAGAGCCTTGGACACCGGGTGACGGGGATAGCGCGCACCCACAAGGAAGCCGTCGCGCTTTACAACAGCTCCAAGCCCCGCATGGTTCTGGCCGATATTCAGCTGGCAGACGGCAGCTCCGGCATCGACGCGGTGAACGACATTCTGGAACATGATTCCATTCCGGTGATCTTCATCACCGCCTTCCCAGAACGTCTTTTGACCGGCGAACGTCCCGAACCGACATTCCTCGTCACCAAGCCGTTCAATCCGGACATGGTCAAGGCGCTGATCAGCCAGGCCCTGTTCTTCCAGGAAACGCACGAAGAAGCGGCCTGAAGACCGGTTTCCAACCGGAAAACCACACGTTCCCATGAAAGGCGGCTCCGGCCGCCTTTTTTGTTTTGTTTCGGAACCCGGCCCACGGTGATGCGTTCTACTTTCACGAAACAAAGGAGCGTATCATGCTTTACTATGCTGCTGTTTTTCTGGTCATAGCCCTTGTAGCCGCCGCCCTCGGCTTCGGCGGTATTGCCGGTGCATCCGCGGGTATTGCCCAGATCCTTTTCTTCCTGTTCCTGCTGTTCTTCGCGGTCGCCGTCATCGTCAACTTTGCGCGCAGCAGATAACAACACGGATATCGGAAAACAAAAAAAACGGCCTCCTCTTCGGGGCCGTTTTTTTTGTTGCTTCAACAACAGCATCGGTCTGCAAACCATAAAAAAGCAGCGGTTTTTCACCGCTGCTCTTTCACACATCGCGCTTTGGCGATCAGTTCATGCGAGACATCCAGCTGTCGACATCGCGCTCGGCTTCATCACGTTCCTTGCCGTAGCGCTCCTGGATCTTGCCGATGAGTTTTTCGCGTTTACCGGCAACGACATCCAGATCGTCATTGGTCAGCTTGCCCCACTGGGCCTGTGCTTCTCCCGTAAACTGTTTCCAGTTGCCTTCAATACGATCCCAGTTCATAAGCTCGCTCCTTTCAGCTTGCTTTGTTATTGAGTGGGTAGAACGCACAGGACAACGCTGCGGTTCCGTAAGACCGGTCAGTTCAAACGCTTGTATTGATGAGGCGAAAGGTTGATTGACAATATATCGAAAAAAAGGAATGTACACGGTAGCGCTTTGTGTTCCGGTAAGCGCTGACACATCCACGGTGCCAGACAACTGCGCGCAAAACGTTTAGCCTGCTTGATCATCACCGAAAACCAAACACCTCATTTCCACCCATGGAATGAAACAGAATAGGCTTTCAAGCCTGCAGATTGGGCGTCCGCGAAAATATGCGAAAGGTTCTCGATAACGTTAGGGCAAACTGGCTTCCCCTGCTGACCCGCTTTTTGCCGGCTCTGGTCTTTCTGGTCGTAACGATCATCGGTCTCGGCATGTCGTTTTCGATCTACCGTGCCTCCGAAGTGGAACGCCGCGCCAAATTCGAAATCGTCGCCGGGGACGCAGTTGACCGGATTGTCAGCCGTTTCCATCAGCACATGTCGCTGCTGGAAGCCACCAAGGCCTTTTTCGAGGCAACTGACGGCATGGTGGATCGCGATGCCTTCCGCACCTATGTCGACGGACTGGATACCGAGGGCCGTTATGACGGGATCCAGGGCATCGGCTTTGCCCGCATGATCTATACCGGCAACGAAGCCAATGCCGAGAACATGATCGCCCGGTTTTATGGCGAAAACATCGAAATCTGGCCGGAAACCGATCAGGATTTCCGCGCAGCCATCGTGCTTCTGGAGCCGGAAGACGAACGCAACCGGGCGGCCATCGGCTACGACATGTACAGCGACCCGGCCCGCCGTGAGGCCATGGCCGTCGCCTTTGCCAATGACACGCCGCGCGCCAGTGGACCGGTTCAACTCGTTCAGGAAATCACCTCGCAAAAGCAGACCGGGTTTCTGCTTTATCTGCCATTCAAGATCGACGGCGGGCCCAATGATGCCGAAGGCAACCTGCCGCTTTCCGGTTTCATCTACGCTCCGTTCCGCGCCGGGGACCTTTACGCCGCCGTCATGGACGATGAGCCGGCATCGCCTGTAGCGATCGAAGCCTATGACCAGGATGTCCCCGATACGCTGCTGTTCAAATCGGCAAGTTTTGACAGAGAGCTGGCAGACAACACCCTGGCGATCACCAGCGAAGTCGATATCGCCGGACGCACCTGGGTTATGAAGATGACGCCGAGCGCCGCCTTCAAAAAGGCCGCCTTCGATATCACGCCCTTTGTCGTCGGCTCCGTCGCCCTGCTTCTCGCCGTGGCGCTGTCTCTTGCCGCACAGTGGCAGATCAGGGCGCTTGCCGCCGCAAGGGAAGTCCAGCGCGTCACCCAGAAATCGCTTCAGGAACGCGAACTGATGCTTCAGGAGATGAAGCACCGGATCAAGAACTCGATTGCCCGCATGCTCGCGATCGCCCGGCAGACCGCTCACCACGCCGACACCCTCGACCAGTTCATGGAATCATACGCTGCCCGCCTTCAGGCAATGTCGACGGCACAGGATGTCCTGACCCGCTCGCGCTGGCAGCGGGCCGACCTTCGGGAACTGCTTTCGAAGGAACTCGATCAGGTCTTCGGTGATGCCGACACCCATTACCAGGTTTCAGGTCCCGCCGTCGAACTTGAAGAAAAGGCCACCCAGGCCTTTAGCCTGACCTTCCATGAGCTGGCGACCAATGCGCTGAAATATGGCGGCATGGCGGACAATGGCGGAAGCCTTGATGTTTCATGGTTTTACGACGGCACGGGTTCGCAGCGTAAACTCAGACTTTTCTGGCGGGAGCATGGCCCCGCCCCCGTTTCCAAACCCGAACGCAAGGGTTTTGGAACACGGCTGATCGATGCCAACATCATCGGGGAGCTGCAGGGAACCATCGAGCGGCACTATCGCGAAAACGGCCTCACCGTCGAAATCAAGGTTCCAAATCCCGCCGATCCCCAGACCCGGCGCACACGCTGGCGGCGCAGACGGCGCGCAAAGGACGGAACCGTGTATAACGGGTAAGCCCCGCCTTCGTCCGCCGGTTCAGACTTTGGTAAAACGCAGCGGCTCCGTCTTCAGGAAGTCAAGGAAGGCGCGCAGCCGGCGCGGCATGCGCCTGCCTTCAAGATAGACCGCGTGAATATCGAGCGGCGCAGGTTGGTGAGGCTTGAGCACCTGCACCAGTTGGCCTGACGCAATGTCGTCTCCCACAACATAATCGGGACAAAGGGCAATGCCCTGCCCCTCAAGGCAGATATCACGGGCGACACGCGCTGAATTGACAAGATAATGCCCGTGAACCGGAATGCGGACAGGTTCATCATTGTCCACCAGCGGCCAGCCGCCCCCTGGGGTCCTCAGATTGGTATCGCGGATGCATTCGTGCTGTTGAAGGTATTCAGGGCGTTGCGGGTTGCCGCAGCGCTCCAGATAGGCCGGCGTTGCCACCATCACCATCGCCGTTTCTCCGAGCTTGCGGGCGATCAGCGCGGAATTTGCCAGATTGCCGATGCGGATGGCCGTATCAATGCCTTCGGCAGCCAGATCCACGTAACTGTCCGACAGGCGCAGGTCGACGATCAAATCTGGGTGGCGTTCCTGAAACCGGCGCAGCATCTGCTGGACGAGAAGTTCGCCGAAGGTCAGCGGCGCGGAAACCCTGAGCGTTCCCGAGAGGCCGGAGCCGCTCTCCTTCAGGTCACTGCGGATTTCGTCCAGTTCATCCAGCCAGTGCGGCAGACGGCCGTAGAGATTTTCACCGGCCACCGTCATGCCCAGACGGCGGGTGGTGCGCTGAAGCAGGCGTACACCGAGCCGGTCTTCCAGTTCACCCAGATATTTGGAGGCCAGCTTTCCCGAAATGCCAAGCCGCTCGCCCGCTGCGGCAAAGGAGCCGCTTTCGACTGCGGCAACGAAAACCCGAAAACCGTCGATCAGATCCATATTTTATTCCGAACAATACGAGGAATATCATTCTTCATATTCGCCCTTTTAAAGATTGTAAGCAAGGCGCATCTTCTGGTCATCGAACAACGCAGGGCGCAAACGCCCAAGGACAGCGCGCTTCAGAAAAAGCGCCAAGGAGATGAAAATGAACATTGCAATTCTCGGTACCGGTAATATCGGCTCTGGCCTCGCCCGCACTTTTGCAAAGACACAGCACGGCGTTGTCGTCGCCGACCGCAATGGTGGTGAAGCGGCCGCAGCCAAGCTTGCCGAAGACGGTCTCACCGTTCAGGCTGCCGGCATTGCCGCCGCCGTCGCGCAGGCCGACATCGTGATCCTCGCTTTGCCTTACGGCGCTATTGCAGGTCTGGCCGATCAGGCGGATTTCGCCGGCAAGATCGTGGTCGACCTGACCAACCCGATCAAGGGCGACTTTTCCGGCCTGGTCGTTTCCGGCGAGAATTCGGCAGCAGAGGAAATCGCCAGGGCACTTCCCGGCGCCCGCGTGGTCAAGGCGTTCAACACCGTCTTTGCCGACCTTTATGCTGAGGGCCTGAGCTTCAACGGCACGCCGGTGCAGACCTTCGTTGCCTCCGATGACGATGAAGCCAAGCAGACCGTGATCTCGGTTTCCGGTGAAGCCGGCTTTGATGCCCGCAATGCCGGCGGCCTCGCCAATGCCCGCTATCTGGAACCGCTCGGTTTCATGAACATCCAGTTCGGCTACATGCTCGGTCAGGGCACGCAGATCGCGCCCTTCTGGCTGACCCGCTGATACGCGTCGGCACTGCGCGGCGGCGGCAGCCTGCTCTGATGCCGCCGTGCTATCTTAGGTAAAACAGCCGTCGTCATGGTTTCAAACGGGACCCATGACGGCGCGCATCAAGGAGAGAACCCATGCTTGTAGACGGAAAATGGAGCGCTGACTGGCAGCCCGTGCAGAAAAAGGATGAAAAAGGCCGCTTCGTGCGCCAGACATCATCCTTCCGCAACTGGATCACGCCAGATGGCGCGCCCGGCCCGACCGGCGAGGGCGGGTTTGAGGCCGAGGCCGGGCGCTACCGGCTCTATGTCGCCTATATCTGCCCCTGGGCATCGCGCACGCTGATCGCCCGCAAGCTTAAAGGGCTTTCCGACCTGATCCCGATCACCGTGGTCAACCCCGTCATGTCGGATCAGGGCTGGCAGTTCGGCGGTTATCCGGGGGCTGACGAGGACCCGCTTTTCGGTTCGCGCTATATCCATGAGCTCTACACCCGCGCCGACCCGCATTTTACCGGCCGCGCGACGGTTCCCGCCCTCTGGGACATGAAGCGCAATGTGATGGTGAACAATGAAAGCGCGGATATCGTGCGCATGCTCAACACCGCGTTCGAGCATCTGGTGCCGTCCGACTATGATTTTTACCCGGAAGCCCTGCGGGAAGAGATCGACGCATTGAACCCGCGTATCTACGACCTTCTCAACAACGGCGTCTACAAGGCGGGATTTGCCTCCACGCAGGAAGCCTATGACGAGGCTGTGGCCGGTGTCTTTTCGATGCTGGACGAGCTGGAAGAACGTCTGGATGGAGGATTTTTGTTCGGCGATCAGTTGACCGAAACTGATATCCGCCTGTTCGTAACGCTGATCCGTTTCGATGCGGCCTATCACGGCATCTTCAAGACCAACCGCCGGCAGATTGCCGACTATCCAAGGCTCTCGGCCTATATGGAAAAGGTGCTCCGCCTTCCCGGCGTCCGCGAAACGGTGAATATGGACCATATCACCCGTGGCTATTATTCGATCAAGGCGCTCAACCCGACACGCATACGCCCGGTCGGCCCGGCGCATGTCGAAGCCTTGCTGAAGGCGGTCGGGCAAGCAGGCTGACGCCTTCACTTTCCCTGCGATCCGGACCTGCAAGGCAGACAACGCCTTGCAGGTCCGCACCGGACAGGAGGTCTCTTATACTTCGGCAAGCGCCCGGGCGATGCCGCGGACTTCCGACAGGCCGCGCAGGCGGCCAATCAGCGGATAGCCCGGATTGGTCTTGCGCGACTGGTCGTCAAGGATGGCGTGACCGTGGTCGGGACGGAAGGGAAGCTGGACGCCTCTGGCCTTTTCGACCTCAAGCGCTGCCCGGACGACCGCCACCATATCGACATCACCTTCCAGATGCGGGGCTTCGTGGAAGCTCATGCCATCTTCTTCACGCTTGGTGGCACGCAGGTGCAGGAAGTGCACCCGGTCTCCATGCTTTTTCAGCATCGCAGGCAGATCGTTTTCGGGCCGGATACCGTAGGAACCGGTGCAGAAGGTGAAGCCATTGGCAGGGCTCGGCACGCGGGCGGCAATCCGGTCCATATCCTCAACCGTCGAGACCACGCGCGGCAGGCCGAACAGCGGACGCGGTGGGTCATCGGGATGGATCGCCATGACGCCACCGGCTTCTTCCACCATCGGCACGACGATTTCCAGAAAACGCGAAAGCTGTTCCGCAAGGGCTGCGGCATCGATCGCATCATAACGGGCGAGTTGCCCCCGGAAATCTTCAAGCGTGTAGCTTTCCTCGGCGCCGGGCAGACCGGCCAGCACGGTGCTGATGAGCTTGGCAATGGCATCTTCGTTCAGCGTCTTGAAGCGGGCTTCGGCCTTTTCGACGACGTCTGCCGGATAATCGGCTTCCGCGCCCTTGCGCTGCAGGATGAAAAGATCGAACACGACATAGAGCAGATAATCGAAGCGGAGCGCCAGCGCGCCGTCTTCCAGCGGATAGGTGAGGTCCGTGCGCGTCCAGTCGAGTACCGGCATGAAATTGTAGCAGATCGTCTTCACGCCCTCGCGCGCCAGGTTCTGCGCGGAGCGGCCCCAGGTTTCGGCCAGTTCTTCCCAACCGGGTTCAGCCGTCTTGATCTTCTCGTGAACGGGAATGCTTTCAACGACGGACCAGGTAAGGCCGGCTTCGGCAATCAGGTCACGCCGGGCGGCAATCGCCTCGCGTTCCCACAGCACGCCGTTCGGCAATTCGTGAAGCGCGGTCACGATATCGGTCGCGCCGGTCTGGCGCACCTCTGCAAGTGAAATCGGATCATTGGGTCCGAACCAGCGCCAGCTTTCCTTCATGGTATTCTCCTGTCATTATTCTCTGAAACAGTCGGGAGCAGCGCGCGCTCGAAGCGCCGGAAGGGGTCCGCTCCTGACTGAAAACCGGGTTTGGCGATCTTGCCGTTTGCCCGTTGCCTATCCCACGATCCGCCCCAGTTCATGCGAGCCAAAGACATAGCCGTCAAAGGCCGGATCATCGACATCCGACAGCTCCATCAGGGTCTCACGCACATTCTGGAGATGCGTCCACATGGCCTGCCGGGCGCGGGCCGGGTCTTTCATCTGCAGGGCCTGCAATATCTCCTGATGATCCTGCAGCCAGCGGCGGCGGTAATCCGTGTCGAAAACGCGGGTGTGAAGCTGCGCCCACATCCGGCTTTTCTTGCGCTTGCCCCACAGTTCATCCAGCAGATCGACCAGCACGGCATTCTGGGTGGCAACCGCAATCAACCGGTGAAACAACTCGTCGGCCTCATAGCCGTCGTCGGTTCCCTTTTCGATGGCCTCGCGCTCCATGTCGAGCGCCTCACGCATTCTGCGGATATCCGCCATGGAGACCATCTCGGCGGCAAAGGCGGCAATCGTCGATTCCAGAAGCTGACGGGCCTGCAGCAGTTCGAACGGGCCGAAATCATCCGGCAGATCCTCGATGCGCGGCTCATCCGGCTCCACGGCTTCCTGCGGGACGGCAAGATAAATGCCCGATCCCTTGCGCACATCGACCAGACCTTCAAGTTCAAGCGTAATGACGGCCTCACGCACCAGCGAGCGGCTGACCCCAAGCTCCTCGGCCATCTGGCGCTCGGTCTTGAGGCGATCGCCGGGCTTGTAGTCCGAGCGCGCGATCAGGCCACGGATTTCGTCAGCGACTTCCTGATAGCGGCGCTTTACGATCTCTCCCATTCTTCAACCTCCCCTGCGGCAACCATATGATAGAATGATCGCAGTATAGCGAAGGATTTCTTTCTGGTTACCTTATCTGCGGCGATAAGCCCCTTACGGTTAAAACCACGCTGGAATATCCCCTGCCGGCGTTCAGTCCGGAAATCATAGAGGATCCAGGGCGACATGCCCTTGACGAAATCGAGGTCCTTCAGCGTAGCGATCTGCTTTTCGTAGACGCTTGCCTGGTAATCCTCCGAGAACAGGCCATCCTTCGGCCCCTGCTCGGTGATGTCGGCATCCGCGCCGGTTTCCGAAATGACAACGGGGCGGTCCGGCTGGGAATTGGCGAGGATTTTCGGCAGTTCGGAAAAATCCTCGTCATACCAGCCGTAATATTCGTTGATCCCGATGATATCGAGATAGGCGGCAAGCCGGTCCTCGATCTTCAACTTGGTGTGGTTCACAAGGCAGGCGGCCGCAATCAGCCGCGTCGGGTCTTCCGCGCGCGCGGTTTCGGCAAGACCCTTCATGAAGGCGAGCCGGGCGTCGGTATCGGCATTTTCATTGCCGACTGACCAGATCGCCACACATGCACGATTGCGGTCGCGGCGGATCAGTTCAAGCAACTGGTTCTGCGCATCCCGTTCGGTTGCCGGATTGGCGAAATCGATGGCCCAGTAGACCGGGATTTCCGCCCAGACGAGCAGACCGATCTCGTCGGCCAGTTCGACGGCGCGTTCGTGATGGGGATAATGCGCAAGCCGCACGAAATTGCAGCCCATCTCCTTGGCATCGGCGTAACGCCGGCGCAGATCGTCCTCGGTGATGACCTTGCCGCGCTTGTCGTCATCCTCATGCACCGAAATGCCGCGCAGCCACAGCGGGCGTCCGTTCAGGTAAAGCTCCCGGCCCTTGCGCTCGATCGTACGGAAGCCGACGCGATCCGACACGCGGTCGTCACCGGCGCTGACATGGACATCGTACAGCTTCGGCCGATCGGGCCGCCACAGCAGCGGACCGGCGGCGATATCGATACTGCCCTTGCCGTCGACAAGCTGCACCGTCTCGCGAATGCCGAGTTCGGGGATCGAAATTTCAGCCGTTTCGGCGCCCTCGGCCACGACGCTCGCCGTCAGACAGGCAAAATGGCTGTCAGGCTTGAGATGGATGAAGAAATCGCGGATCAGGCTTTCCGGCGTTTCGACCAGCGAGACTTCGCGATAGACGCCGCCATAGTTGAACCAGTCGGTGTTGCGCATCGGCACGCGGTCAAGGGTGCGCACATTGTTGACGCACAACATCAACCAGTTGCGGCCATCCTTCAGGCGGTCGGTCATTTCGGCAAAAAAGGGTGTCGAGCCACCATAATGATTGCCGACGAATTCGCCGTTCAGGAAAACCTTGCAGTCATATTGCGCCGCGCCGACGCGCAGGAAGGTGCGCTTGCCGGGCTTCGGCGAAAAATCGACGGGACGGGTATACCATGCGCTGCCTTCGAAGAAGTACCACTTCTCCTTCAGCATCTGCCAGCAGGAGGGCACGGGCACGGTCTCGCCCATATAAGGGTCGTAGTCCCAGGGTTCTTCCCGGTCGCGCGGGGCGGCCGGCTCCATGGCGAACCACTTCTGGCGCAGGCCGGTATCAAGCAGGTCGACACAGAAATTCCAGTCGCCGTCCAGCGAAACCTGTTCGCGATCGCCCATGAAAATCATGGTTGTGTGGTTGAGGTTCTGCGTATTGAAAGGACGGTCATAGTCCTCGTCATGCAGCGCCTGCAGCGCATTTTCCGCCAATACCGATCGCTCAAGCATGATGAGCCTCCACCGAACCTATCACATTGTCTCAGTTGGCCGGCCGCCCAAGGCGGCCGACCAATTTTTCGCGCGACTTAGTTGTCGCTGTAGTCTGCACCGGCGGCCTGGATGCGGTCGACCAGGTCGGCAACAGCCGGGGAGCTGCCCTTGACTTCCTCATACATCGGCTGAACCGCTTCGATGAAGGGGGCCTTGTCGACGGTATTGACCGTGACGCCCATTTCCTCGATCTCGTCCATGGTCTTGGAAACGATCTCGTCCCACTGTTCGCGGTGGAACTTCATGGCTTCCTGAGCGGCCTGCTGGAAAGCGGCCTTATCCTCATCGGACATGGAGTCCCAGGCGCAGTTCGAAATCACCACGACGGAGGGGATCATTGTGTGTTCGTCGAGGGAGAAGTAGTCGGCCACTTCACCGTGACGCACGGTGGTAAGCGCGGTCGGGTTGTTTTCCGCGGCATCGACGACACCCTGCTGCAGGGCGCTGTAGAGTTCGCCATAGGCGAGCGGCGTCGGGCTGCCGCCAAGCAATTCAACCATGCGGATCGCCGACGGGCTCGGCTGAACGCGAACCTTCATGCCCTGAAGGTCTGCCGGGGTGTTGATCGGCTTGTTACCGTAGAAGGAACGTGCGCCCTCGAGCAGGAATGCAACACCCTGGAACCCCTTATCATGGGAGGCATCAAGGATTTCCTGGCCGATATCACCGGTCAGAACGTCAAACTGATGGTCTTCGCTGAGGAAGAGGTACGGCAGGTTCAACGCCGAATAGGTCGGCTCGAAGGCCTCCAGTTCGCTGGCATTGCTCTTGGCCATGTCGAGCACGCAGCTCTGCACCAGTTCCATCGATTCGCGCTGGTTGCCAAGCTGGCCGTTGGGGAAGACCTGGATATCCCAGGCGCCATCCGTCAGCTCCGACAGGCGCTCACCCATGAATTCCATGGAGATATGCAGCGGATGGTCCGGCGGGTTGTTGTGGTTGAGGCGAAGCGTGCGCGCTTCGGCAGTTGCAGCAAAGGCGACGGCAGCAACGCCCGTCATCAAAGCGATTTTGGAAAAGATCTTCATATCTTCCTCCCGGCACCCGATCGTTTGAGGATAGGTTAATTGGGCCGCCACTGAGTGCCCTTTCGCGGCGGATGTCGTCATGGTTGACCAAATAAATATTGATGTCAACCAAAATAGATAAATTGGTTGACCAATTTTTTATTTTGGTCCATGGTCCGGTCATCGGCCCGAAGGCACCGCCCGAAAGGCTGCATAAAAGAACTCGCTCAAGGGAGGGTCGGATGTCCGAAACAGGAAAACCCGACACGATCAGCCGTCTGACCGACGGCCTTGCCAACGTGATCGACGCCATTTTGCGCGTCATTATCGTCGCCGGCTTCTCCGGCATGGTCATTTGTGTGGTGTGGCAGGTGATGAGCCGCTACATCCTGCGCGCACCTTCGATCTACACTGACGAAATCGCACGCTTTCTGTTCATCTGGATGGCGCTGATCGGCGGCGCCTACACCTTTGGCAAGGGCCGCCACCTCGCCATCGAAATCCTGGCGCCCGCGCTGAAGGGCTGGCGCAAGCAGCTTGCGCAGCTGGCCGTTGTTGCGGTCATTGCCTTTTTCGCAATCGCCGTGATGATCAATGGCGGCAGCGCGCTGGTGGCCCGCACGCTGGCAAACGGCCAGGTTTCGCCGGCTCTGCAAATGCCCATGGGCTACGTCTACTTCGCCATCCCGGCCTCCGGCGCCTTCATTCTCATCTACTGCATTCAGATGGCCGTCCGCCTTTTCCATGGCATGACGCCTGTTGAAGCCCCGCCCGCCGAAGCCGGCGGACCTCTGGACTAAGGGAGATTTTTTTCATGCTTATGTCTTACGCTCCACTGGTTCTGTTCGGCAGTTTCATCCTGCTGATGGTTCTCGGCGTTCCGATCGCCTTTTCAATCGGCGTTTCGGCCGTCCTCACCTTCGCGCTCTTCGTCGGCATCGACCAGTCATTCTTCATCGTCGCCCAGCAGATGTCTTCGGGCCTCGACTCATTCACTCTTCTGGCGATCCCCTTCTTCATCCTGGCGGGCAACATCATGAACCGCGGCGGCATTGCCCGGCGGCTGATCGATTTTGCCAAGGTTCTGGGGTTCGCGCTGCCCGGCTCGCTGGCCCATGTAAACGTGCTTGCCAACATGATGTTCGGCGCGCTTTCAGGCTCTGCCGTGGCTTCGGCCGCCGCTGTCGGCGGCGTCATGGCGCCGCTTGAAAAGAAGGAAGGCTATGACCCGGCCTATTCGGCCGCCGTTAACATCTCCTCCTGCACCACCGGCCTTTTGATCCCCCCGAGCTCGACCTTCATCGTCTACTCGCTGATTTCGGGCGGCACCTCGGTCGCGGCACTGTTCGTTGCCGGCTATGTGCCCGGCATCCTGATGGGTCTCGGCATCATGATCGTCGCCGGCGTCATCGCCAAGAAGCGCGGCTACCCGACCCAGCCGCGCCCGAGCGTCATCGAATTCGTCAAGAAGGGTCTCGACGCCATCCTGCCTCTGGGCCTGATCGTCGTCGTCATGGGCGGCATCATCCTCGGTGTGTTCACGGCAACGGAAGCCTCGGCGATTGCTGTCGTCTACACCATGCTGCTCGCCTTTGTCTGGTATCGTGAAACCTCGCTCAAGCAGCTTCCCTCGATCATCCTTGAATCGGCGATCACCACTGCCGTCGTTCTCCTGATGATCGGCTGCTCGATTGCGATGTCGCGCGCCATGGCCTTCGGCAACATCCCGAACATGATCTCCGACTTCATGCTCGGCCTGTCCGATAACCCGATCATGATCCTGCTGATCCTGAACCTCGTTCTTCTGGTTGTCGGCACCTTCATGGACATGACCCCGGCGCTGTTGATCTTCACCCCGATCCTGATGCCCGTGGTTCAGCAGCTTGGCATGGACCCGGTTCAGTTCGGCGTGATGATGACCCTCAACCTGTGCGTCGGCATCTGCACCCCGCCTGTCGGCTCGGCCCTCTTCATCGGCTGCTCGGTCGGCGGAACCACGATCCCGAAGGTGATCAAGCCTCTGATCCCCTTCTTCCTGACCCTGATTGCGGTCCTGCTGCTCGTCACTTATGTCCCTGCAATCAGCCTTGCCCTGCCCCGCATGCTTCTGGGTTATGGCGGCTAACATAACGGGAAAAGACTATGCGTACCCTCAAATCCTGGGCGCTTGACGCGCGTGACGCCAATGGCGTCACGCTCACCGTCGACGGCTCCCATTCGCTTCGGATCACCGTTCTCGAAGAGGCCCTGTTCCGGGTCTCGCTGAAGAAGGCGGGCACATGGCGGCTGGACCGCACATGGTCGATCGCCCCAACCGAAGACGTTCCCTTCGAAGGCCGGCCCCGCGACGACGTTTCCGGTTTTTCCCTGCCGGATTTCATCTGCACTGAAGGCGAAACGCTGGTGATCGAGACGGCAAGTCTCAGGCTCACCATCGAAAACCCGCTGACCATGCGCTGGGAAGCAAAACAGGCTGACGGCAGTTGGAAACTCGTGGCCGAAGAACGGCCCACCGGCGCCTACATGCTCGGCATTCGCGACCACCGCAACAGCCATTTCCTGCTCAGAAAACCCGGCGAGAAGGTCTACGGCCTCGGCGAAAAGGCGGGCGATCTCGAACGCTCCGGCCGCCGCTACGAGATGCGCAATCTCGACGCCATGGGCTATAATGCCAAGACCACCGACCCGCTTTACAAGCACCTGCCCGTCACCTTCACGGTGACGCCGGATGCCGGTGCCTTCTCGGTGTTTTACGACAATCTGGCCTCGTGCTGGTTCGACCTCGGCAACGAGTTCGACAATTATCACAAGCCCTTCCGCGCCTATCGCGCGCTCGATGGCGATCTCGACTACTATTTCGCCTGGGCGCCGGACATGCTGGATCTGGTGAAGGGCCACACACGCCTGACCGGCGGAACCGCTTTCATGCCGCGCTGGGCGCTCGGCTATTCCGGCTCGACCATGGCCTATACCGACCGGCCGAATGCGCAGGAAGAGCTCGAAGGCTTTCTGTCGAAGCTGTCGGAACACGACATTCCCTGCGACAGTTTCCAGATGTCGTCCGGCTACACCTCGATCGGCGCGAAGCGTTACGTCTTCAACTGGAATGACGAAAAATTCCCGGACGTCGAGGGCATGTCGAAAAAATTCGCCGATGCCGGGCTGACGCTGATCGCCAACATCAAGCCGGCATTGCTGCAGGACCATCCCCGTTTCAACGAGGCGCTCGATGCCGGCCTGTTCGTCACCGACAGCGAGACCAATTCCTATGCGGACGCGGTCTACTGGGATGACAGCGGCGCCCATCTCGATTTCACCAACCCGGCATCCGTCGCCTGGTGGCAGAAGGGCGTGACGGAGCAGCTGCTGAAAAAAGGCATTGCCTGCACCTGGAACGACAACAACGAATACGAAATCTGGGACGATGAAGCCCGCTGCAACGGTTTCGGCAACGAAATCCCCGTCGCGCTGATCCGCCCCCTGCATTCGCTGCTGATGAGCCGCGCCTCGAAGGAAGCGCAGGAGGCCTTCGATCCCGATCACCGGCAATATCTGATCTCGCGCGCCGGGTGCCCCGGCATCCAGCGCTATGTCCAGACCTGGTCGGGCGACAATTACACCCGCTGGGAAACCGTGCGCTACAACATCCGCATGGGCCTCTCCATGTCGCTGTCGGGCATTTACAATGTCGGCCATGATGTCGGCGGCTTTTCCGGCCCGAAACCGGAGCCGGAACTGTTCGTGCGCTGGGTCCAGAACGGCATTTTCCACCCGCGCTTCACCATTCACTCATGGAATGATGACGGCACGGCCAATGAAGCCTGGATGTATCCGGAGGTTCTGCCGCTGATCCGCGACGCGCTGAAGCTGCGCTACCGGTTGACGCCCTATCTCTACACGCTGACATGGCTTGCCACCACGGCCGACGAACCGATGCTGCGCCCGACTTTCCTCGATCATCCGCTTGACGCCCGCACGTTCGAGGAAACCGACGACTTCATGCTGGGCCGCGATCTTCTGGTCGCCAATGTGGTCGATAGCGGCGCGACCGCGCGGACGGTCTACCTGCCGGAGAATGACACCGGCTGGTGGAATTTCTGGTCCGGCGAATATCACGCCCCCGGCACGGAAGTGACGCTGCCGGTGGACCTTGCCAGCATGCCGCTGTTTGTCCGCGCCGGTGCGGTGATCCCGCTTTCCGACGGAGCAAACCGCGCCAATGCCGGGGCCGACAAAGCCCGTACGCTCGCGGTCTTCCCGGTTCCAGGGGCGTTTTCATCCGAAACGGTCGAATATGAAGATGATGGCGACACCGTGCACTGGCGCGATCCATCCGCCCATGCCGTGACGCGCTATGCGCTGTCCGGCGACGAGACCGGCCTGACGCTGAACTGGCAGCGCGAAGGCCGCTACACACCGGCCTACGAAAATGTCCGGATCCTCCTGCCTGAAGGTGAAAGCCGAAAAATTGCCGTCAATGGCATGGCCGACGCCAACGGCAAGACTGTCGGCCGCTGACCGACTTTTTGGGAGAGCTTCGGCTCTCCCCTTTTTCTTCACAAGCCCCATCGGCGACCGTGCCAGCCCGCACACGCCGTTTTACGGAAGGAACCACCATGTCCTCCAACCCTCTCCTCGATAACGCTGCCGCCGATGTTCTGCGCCCGGATTACGACCGCTCCAAGGTCGAAGCGCGCATGTGCCATATCGGTTTCGGCGCGTTTCACCGCGCCCATCAGGCCGTTTATACCGACGACGTTCTGCGCGCCGGCGGCAACTGGGGTTATCGCGAAATCGAACTCAGAGGCCCGTCCGCGCCGCTGAGAGCGCTTGCCGAACGCGACTACCTCTACAGTGTCGTCGAAAATGCCGCCGACGGGCAGAAAGCCCGGATTTCCGGTGCTGTCGTCGATCATCGCCATATGGAAGACTGCGGACCGCAAGGCATTGTCAACGCCATTGCCGACGAAAACATCGCGCTGGTGTCCATCACGGTGACGGAAAAGGGTTATACGCTCGGCTCCGATGGCGGCCTCGACTTCGACAATCCGGACGTGAAAGCCGACCTTGCAAACCCGGATCAGCCGCGATCGGTTGTCGGCATTCTGGTGGCTGCCCTTGAGGCCCGCAGAAAGGCGGGGCTGCCGCCCTTTACGGTTCTCTCCTGTGACAACCTGCCCTCGAACGGCCATCTGGCGCGCCGCGCCGTCATCGATTTCGCCCGCGCCCGCGACAAGGCGCTGGCCGACTGGATCGAGGAGAATGGCCGTTTCCCCTCGACCATGGTCGACCGCATCGTTCCGGCAATGACCGAGGAAAGCTATCGTCTGCTTGCCGAACGGATCGACACGGAAGACCCTGCCGGCATTGTCTGCGAGCCTTTCCGCCAATGGGTGATCGAGGATGATTTCGTCGCCGGTCGGCCGGACTGGGATCGCGCCGGCGCCACGTTTACCAATGACGTCGTGCCCTACGAGAACATGAAGCTCAGAATGCTGAACGGCTCGCATTCCTTCCTGGCCTATCTCGGCTATTTGGGCGGCTATGAAACCATTGCCGAGACCATGGAAGACGAAGCCTATCGCAAGGCGGCCCGCGACCTGATGGGCAAGGAACAGATCCCCACCCTCGAGGCTCCCGAAGGTATCGACCTTGATGACTACGCCGATGCGCTGATTGCCCGTTTCCAGAACCCCGCGATCCGTCACCGCACATGGCAGATCGCCATGGACGGCAGCCAGAAACTGCCGCAGCGCGCCCTCCAGTCGATCGCCCATCACCTGAAGAACGGCACCCCCTGCCCGCGGCTGACACTGCTGGTCGCCGGCTGGATCCGCTATGTTTCGGGAACCGACGAAAACGGAGAAGCCATCGACGTCCGTGACCCGCTGGCGGACAAGCTGAAAACGCTCGCCAATGGCGGCACCGCTGCCGAACGCGTGGAACGCGTCGTTACCGGTTCCGGCATTTTCCCCGCAGCGCTCGCACAAGACGCCGCCTTCAAGGCCAGCCTTTCGGAAAACCTTCAGGGCCTTGTTGAAAAAGGCGCACGCAGAATGGTTGCCGAACTGTCCTGAGGCCCGGCCTGCAAGGCCCTTGTTGCGCGCCGTGGCCATCCCGGTGCGCAACATATGCGCCCCGGTCACCGGTTTCCGGTACTACTGGAGAAACCTGCGGAAATAGCGCAGGGAGACGGCAAACAGAATGGCCGCGATGGCCGCAAGCCACAGCATTTGCGGCCATACCACATCCAGCCCCGCACCGCGAAACAGGATCGACTGCGCAAGAATGACGTAGTGCGTGTTGGGCGCAGCCAGCATGATGTTCTGCACGATGTCCGGCATCGATTCACGCGGGGTCTGGGAGCCTGAAAGGATCTGGAGCGGCAGCAGCACCAGGATCATCATGATCCCGAATTGCGGCATCGTTTTTGCAAACGTCGCCAGCAATATCCCGAGCGATGCGGTGGCAAACAAATGCAGGGCCGTGCCGACCAGAAACAGCGTCAGCGATCCCTGAAGCGGGATGCCCAGCACCCAGCCGCACATGACCACGGTCGCAAAGAGCGTGCCGAGCAGAACCACAAGGCTCATCGACCATAATTTGCTGACCATGATTTCCAGTGCCGTCACCGGCATGACCAGAAGATGCTCGATCGTGCCGTGTTCGCGCTCGCGGATCAGCGCAGCGCCGGGCAGAATCAGCGCCAGCAGCGTCACGCTGTTGGAAACACCCATCACGGCCTGGAACCAGCCGCTGTTGAGAACCGGATTGAACCGCGCGCGCAGCACCAGTTCAGCCGGCGGAGGCTGGCCGCTCCCGCCGGGATCGACAAACGCCGCCACCTCGTCGGAAACGATGGTCTGCACATAGCCCGCGCCGGAAAACGCCTGTGTCATCTGCGTGGCATCGACATTGAGCTGAATTTCCGGGCGCTTGCCCGCCAGAACATCGCTCTGGAAATTCGGCGGAATGTCGAGGGCGAAGGTGTCCAGCCCCTCATCCATGCGCCGGTCCATTTCATCCCACCCGATGATCGAAGGCTCGGAAAAATAGGGCGGCTGAAAGGCATGAATGATCCGCGTCGACAGCGGCGAGCCGTCTTCATCGACAATGGCGATCGGTGCGTGGTTCAGCACTTCGCTTTCCATCTGTGCCGATGACTGAATTTGAAAGGTGAAGGAAAACAGGATCAGAAACATCATGATCGGATCGCGCAGAAGTCCGCGGATTTCCTTGATGCCCAGTTGCAGCACATTGCCGAAATCCATCCTATTTCTCCTGCTTTCGCATCAGCAGCACGCCAATGCCGATCAGGACGGGAATTGACAGCGCCAGTGGCATCAGCGTTCCCGAAAGCTCGGCAAATCCAAGCCCCTTGGAAAAGGCGCCACGGGAAATCGTCATGAAATGCGTCGTCGGATATATTTTCGAGATCACGGCGCTGATGCCGGTGAGCGACGAAACGGGTGAAATCATGCCCGAAAACTGCACGGCCGGCAGCAGCGTCCCAAGCGCCGTTGCAAAAATGGCGGCAAGCTGGCTTTTCACGAATGCCGAGATCACCAGCCCCATGGCAGTCGCCGCCGATACGTAAAGAACACCGGCGGCAAAGAAGAAAACGCGGTCTCCGGTAAACGGCACCCTGAACAGCAGGATCGCCATCGCCGTCAGCAGTGCAAAATTGAGGATGGCGATCACCGTATAGGGGATCAGCTTTCCAAGCAGGAATTCCAGCCGGGTCACCGGCGTCACATAAAGATTGGTGATCGACCCCAGTTCCCGTTCCCGCACCACCGACAGCGTCGAAAGCATTGCCGGGATCAGCAGCAAGAGCAGTGGAATGACGGCAGGCACCATGGCGACAAGACTTTTGACATCAGGATTGTAGCGATAGCGCAATTGCAGGGTGAAGTCCCCGGCCACGGCATCGGCGCCGAACTCGCTGCGCATCCGGTCGGCCAGCCAGCTCTGATACATGCCCTGCACATAGCCCCTGACCGTCTCGGCGCGCGTCGGGTTCGAACCGTCAAACCAGCCTCCGATCCCCACAGGTCCGCCGCGCAGCAGATCGCGACCGAACCCCGGCGGGATTTCCAGCGCAAGATCCAGACCGCCCGCGCGCATCCGGTGATCCATCTGCGCATAGTCCGTCAGCGGCTCCTGTTCGATGAAATAGCGCGATCCGGCGATCTGGTCGGTAAAGTCGCGGCTGATGGAGGAATCGTCATAGTCGAGAACGGCGAAGGTCAGATCCTCGACATCCATGTTGATGCCATAGCCGATCACCAGCATCAGGATCAGCGATCCGAGGATCGCCAGCGCGCTGCGGATCGGGTCGCGCCGCAATTCCAGGGATTCGCGCATCGCATAGCTGAACATGCGGCGCGGGTCGAACCGGGGCGCCTTGGCCGTGGCGGCCTCCGGCTGCGCTTCAACCGGCGCTTCTTCGGCGACGGAAACGTCTTCTCCGGTCGCCTCTTCGAGATAGCTGATGAATGCTTCTTCCAGCGATGCCGCCCCGCAGGCGCTGATGATATCGTCCGGCCGGTCCGAAACCAGAACCTGACCGGCATGCATCAGCGAAATCCGGTCGCAAAGTGCCGCCTCGTTCATGAAATGCGTCGACACGAAAATCGTCACGCCCTCACCACGCGACAGTTCCGCAAGATGGCGCCAGAACACATCGCGGGCCACCGGATCGACCCCGGATGTCGGTTCGTCGAGGATCAGAATATCCGGTGCATGGATCATCGCGACAGCGAGAGACAGGCGCTGGCGGATGCCGAGAGGAAGCGCGTCGGGCCGGGCGTCCATCACGCTCGACAGTTCGAAGCGGTCGGCCATTTCGGCAATGCGCGCAGGGATCGCCGCCGCATCCAGCCTGAAAAGCCGCGCATGCATGTCGAGGTTCTGCGCGACCGTCAGTTCGCCGTAGAGCGAAAACGACTGGCTCATATAGCCGATGCGCCGGCGGACAGCGAGGTCGTGGGGATCGACCGGCGAACCGAACAGTTTTGCTGTGCCTTCGCTGACCGGAAGAAGGCCGGTCAGCATTTTCATCGTCGTGGTCTTGCCGCAGCCATTGGAGCCGAGAAATCCGAAAATCTCACCCTTGGCGATCTGGAAACTGACATGGTCAACAGCCGTAAAATCCCCGAAACGCTTGGTCAGGCCTTCGGCTTCTATGGCAAAACCGCCGCCGTCATGTTCGGCCATCGGCGGTATCGTCACGCCTTCATGGCCCCGGCGGTTTTCCTCGGGCAGGAGCGCGATAAAGGCTGTGTCGAGGTCGCGCGTACCCGTCTGTGCCATAAGATCGGCAGGCGTGCCGGTGGCAAGCACACGGCCCGCATTCATCGCCACCAGCCAGTCAAAACGGGTCGCTTCCTCCATATAAGCGGTCGCGACGATCACGCTCATGCCCGGCCGGCCGGCGCGAATATGATCGATCAGCTCCCAGAACTGACGGCGGGAAAGCGGATCGACACCGGTGGTCGGCTCATCGAGGATCAGAAGGTCGGGATCGTGGATCAGCGCGCAGCACAGGCCCAGCTTCTGCTTCATGCCGCCTGAGAGATTGCCCGCCGGGCGGTCGCGGAAGGCTTCCAGCCCGGTTGCGGTGAGCAGTTGCGCGATACGCGCCTCGCGTTCGGCGCGGGCGTGGCCGAAAAGACGGCCGAAGAAATCGACATTCTCGAAAACCGACAGCGTGTGGTAGAGATTTTTCCCCAGCCCCTGCGGCATATAGGCAATGCGCGGGCAAACGGCCTGACGGTGGCCGGCCGAGCGCATATCGCCGCCCAGAACATGCAGCCCGCCCGCCTGCAATGCCCGCGCTCCGGAGATCAGCGCCAGAAGAGAAGACTTGCCGACGCCATCGGGGCCGATCAGGCCAACCATCTTTCCGGCCGGAACGACAAGCGAAACATCGTCCAGCGCCTGAACCCTGCGATAGGACAGGCTCACGCCTTCAACTGTTACGACCGGATAGGTATCAGTCATTGGATCAGGTTCTGCTGCAGGAAGTCCGGCCATTCGGCATCGGGGTCCAGCTTGACATAGGCCATGCCGGGCAGGCCGGTTTTCACCTGCGTCATATATTGCTCCAGCAATTCAGGTGCGATCCGCGCCCTGACTCGGAAGGCCAGCTTCAGTCGTTCCTCCTCGGTCTCCACCGTTCGCGGGGTGAACTGGGCGGTGTCGGAAACGAACGAGACGGTCGCCGGAATGACAATATCAGGCGCGGCATCCATGATGAGGCGCACTTCGGAGCCAAGCGCCACGCGCCCGGCTTCTGCCGTCGGCAGGAATATATTCATATAGACGTCCGACACGTCGATCATGTTGATGACGCGGCCGCCCGATCCGATGACCTCTCCGGGCTCGGCCAGCCGGTACTGAACCCGCCCGTCGCGCGGGGCCACGAGGGTGGCATCGGCAATCTGCACGTCGATGCGCGCCACCGAGGCTTTGGCCGCCGTCACGGCAGCCTGGGCATCGACCACCTGCGCCCGAGCCGAGGTGATAGCCGCTTTTGCAGCGGCAACCGATGCCCGCGCAGAGGCAAGCGCCGCGTTGGCGCGACGTTCGGCGGAGCGGTCATCATCAAGAACCTGCCGGGAAATCGTTTCGCGCGCAGCAAGCTGCTCCGAGCGCTCAAGCCGTGCGGCGGCGGCATCCAGCTCGGCCTGCCGGACATCGACATTCGCCTGCGCGGCGTCCAGTTCCGCATTGCGCTGTTCGACGATGCTTTCGGCGGTTTCAATCGCGATTTCCGCACGGCGCTGCTGGGCCTGCGCTTCGGCTTTCTGCGCTTCCAGCTCGGCGGTATCCATCCGGGCCAGCATCTCGCCTGCCACGACAAAATCGCCTTCCCGTGGGAAAACGGCTTCGATACGGCCGCCGGTCTTGGCGGCGACATCGATATCGACGGCTTCCAGACGTCCGTTGCCGCGGGCAATGCCCTCCGGCATGTCGCTCGTACTGGCCTGCTGCCAGATGAACCAGCCGGCGCCGCCGACCACCAATATTGCAACAACGAACCATTTAAGACGTGTCTTCATCTCACTCCCCACACAGCGCCCGGCGCCAGTCTCGTATCAGCCGCCCGAACCGGACTGAAGTTTCAAATCGTCGGCTGGCGGTGTCCCGGAAGCAGGCACGGGTGCGATTTCCGCCCCGCAGAATTGCGCTGTTGCCTCTTGAATTTTCCGCAGATATTGCCGGATGGCCTCAAGCTCTCTGTCGCTCAGCCCTTTCGTCGCCTCGGTATGATGCTCATGCAGGATACGGTAGAGCCTGAGCGGTTCGGCAACAGCGGCCTCATTCAGCGTCACCAGAACGCCGCGCCGGTCTGAGGGATTGGGCACCCTGGCAATGAAACCGCCATTTTCCAGCCGGGTCAGCAAGGCCGAAACCGCGCCGGATGTCAGCCCCAGAAAACCCGACAGATCCTTCGGGCTCATCGGTTTTCCGGCATCGCTCAGCACGCAGACCGCCCTGAAATCCGTGGCATGCATTCCGCTCGAACTTGCCGAGCGAGCATAGCAAATCTCGATCTGCTGGATCAGGCCCAGAAGCGCAATTCCGGTTTCACGGACGCCGGCATTCCTGTCATCGAAACTCTTCATAATTTTATTTAATCATAAAGTATCTTGACAGTGAAGCTAAATACGACCGTCACGAAACCATGCGTGGCCCCTGCGCCTGGCCATGCGTCAGAATGCCGGTCAGCGCGACAATTTCGCGTTCGAGCGTTTCCATCGGCACACCGACGAACCGGTTTTCAACGCTGATGGCGATGACGCCGTGAACCGCACCGAAAAAGGTGCGGGCGCGATCGGTGACCTCTTCCGGGCTGGCCTCGGGCATCAGCCGGGCAAGCGGCGCGTCAATCTTTGCCATGAGCGCGGCGACTTCCTCGTCCAGCCAGACCGGAACCGTTGCACCTTCCGGCATGTGATGCTCGAACAGCGCGGCCCAGAGATTGCGGTTTGCGGCGACAAAACGCAGATAGGCCAGCCCGAGCGCCTCGAAGGCGCGGTCATCGGCCACACCTGCAAGAGCCGTATCCATCTCCGCCTCGATTGCCTGCAATGTCTGGAAATTGACATGCAGGATCAGCGTGTCGATATCATCGAAAATCGTGTAGAGGCTGCCGAGCGCGCATCCCGTCTTCGCAGCGATGTCGCGGGCACGCAATCCTTTCAGCCCGCCCTCGGCAATCAGCGACCGCGTTGCTGCGATCAGCGCCGATTTGAGTGCATCGCGTTTGGCTTCCCGCTTTCCGGCCATCGCCTCGATCTCCAAAAAAGAACAATGTTCATTTTTATCTTGAACAATGTTCATAAATTCCATATACAGATTTCTGAACAATGTTCATACAATGACCTGTGACGATGTTCAAGCCGGCAGCCAAAACCGTGAATACGGGAACGGCCATTCATCGCACCGCCATTTCGAAAGAGGAACCATGACGGATCATCTGATGACATCGCGGCGGTTTGCGCCGCTGTTCTGGACGCAGTTTCTGTCGGCGTTCAACGACAACTTCCTGAAAAACACCCTCGTGCTTTTCGTGCTGTTCAAGTTGACCGAAGATGCCGCAGCGCCGCTGATTTCACTGGCAGGCGCGCTGTTCGTTCTGCCGTTTCTGGCGCTTTCGGCCACCGGCGGCGAAATGGCCGACCGCTTCGACAAGGCGGTGATGGCCGAACGGCTGAAGCTGGCCGAGATCGGCGCGGCGGCCGTCGCTGTTGCCGGCCTTGCCCTTTCCTCCGTTGCGGTGCTGATGCTGGCACTGGTTCTGTTCGGCATCGTCTCGGCGCTGTTTGGGCCGGTGAAATACGGCATCCTGCCGGATCATCTGGAAAAAAGCGCCCTGCCGCGCGCCAATGCCTGGATCGAGGGGGCGACCTTCATCGCGATCCTGGGCGGCACCATCATTGCCGGCATCGCGGCCGCCGACGGTGTCCGCCTCTGGCTTTTCGCCCCGATGATGATGACGCTGGCCGTCGGCTGCTGGTTGGCCAGCCGTTTCATCCCGAAAACCGGGGCCAAAGCGCCGGATCTGGCGCTGGACAGGAATATATTCCGGGTAAGCTGGCGGCTTGTCGGAGAGCTGAAGGCGGATAGCCGGATCTGGCGCGCCGCACTGATGGCGTCCTGGTTCTGGTTTGTCGGCGCCGTCATTCTTTCGCTGCTGCCGCCCGTCGTCAAGAATACGCTCGGCGGCGACCAGATTGCGATTACCGCCTATCTCGCCGTCTTCGCCGTTTCCATCGGCATCGGGTCGGCAATGGCCGCATGGATGTCTTCGGGCCGCATCGTCTTGCTGCCCGCACCTTTCGGCACGGCCCTGGTTGCGCTTTTCGGCCTGCATCTGGCCTGGAATATCGCAAGCGCGGGGACATTGCCGCCTTCGACCACGCTTGCCGGCTTTTTTGCCCACCCGGTCAATCTCGTCATTGCAGTCGACCTTGCCGGCATGGCCATTGCCGGGGCCTTTCTGGTGGTCCCCACCTTTGCCGCACTTCAGGCATGGTCGCATGAAGACCATCGCGCCCGGGTCATCGGCGCCACCAATGTGCTGACGGCGGCCTTCACCACGGTTGGCGGCACGCTTGTCGCAGCACTTCAGGCGGCAGGCGTTGCAATTCCCGTCCTGCTTGTCGGCCTTGCGGTCCTCAACGGCGTTGCGGCCTGGCTGATGCTGCGAACCCTGCCGACCAATGCGTTTCGCGATTTCGTCTCGATCCTGTTTCGCGCCTTCCTTCGCCTCGAGGTGAAGGGGCTTGAAAACCTCGACAAGGCCGGGGCTAATCCCATTCTGGCGCTCAACCACGTATCGCTGCTCGACGGGCCGCTGGCGCTGACGCTGCTGGACCGCGATCCGGTGTTTGCGGTCGACTACAAGACCGCGCGGATCTGGTGGATCCGCCCCTTCCTGAAAATGTGCAATTTCATGCCGCTCGACCCGTCGCGGCCGATGGCAGCCCGCACACTGATCCGCTCCGTCAACGACGGCAATCCGCTGGTGATCTTTCCCGAAGGCCGCCTGACGGTCACCGGCAGCCTGATGAAGGTGTATGACGGTGCGGCCATGGTGGCCGACAAGACCGGCTCCATGGTGGTTCCGGTCCGCATCGACGGGCTGGAAAAGAGCTATTTTTCGCGCCTGACCGGCCGCAATGTCCGCCCTCGCCTGTTTCCCAAGGTGAAGGTCACCATTCTGGAACCGGTGCGACTTTCCGTCGGTGACAACCTGTTCGGCCGCAAGCGCCGCATGGCCGCCGGCGCAGCACTTTACCAGATCATGTCGCAGATGCTGTTTGAGACCACATCGACATCATCGACCCTGATGGATCGCGTGATCGAAACCGCAAAAGAGCGCGGTTTCGGCAAACAGGCGATCGAGGACCCGATCACCGGAAAAATGTCCTATGGCCGGCTCCTGACCGCGGCAGCCGTGCTTGGCGGCAAATTCCGGGACATGTTTGCAGGCGACAGCAATATCGGCGTGCTGCTGCCCAATGCCAATGGCACGGTCGCCACCACGCTCGGGTTGATTTCCGCCGGAAAAGTGCCTGCCATGCTGAACTTCACCGCCGGCGCGACCAATCTGGTCTCCGCCTGCAAGGCCGCCGACCTGCGCGTGGTGCTGACCTCACGGGCCTTTGTCGAACAGGGCCGGCTTGAAAGCGTCATTGCGGCTTTGCAGAAACAGGTGACGATCATCTATCTGGATGATCTGCGCGCGACACTTGGGCCCCGTGACAAGCTTGCCGGCCGCCTTCGCCGGGCAAGACCGCTGGTCCGGCGCCAGCCGGATGACCCTGCGGTTATTCTGTTCACCTCCGGCTCGGAGGGCACGCCCAAGGGCGTGGTGCTGACCAATCGCAACATCCTGGCCAATGCGGCACAGGCCGCTTCGCGAATCGATTTCACGCCGGGCGACAAGGTGTTCAACATCCTGCCCGCCTTCCACGCATTCGGCCTGACGGCAGGCACGTTCCTGCCGCTGACATCGGGCGTGCCCATCTATCTCTACCCCTCGCCGCTGCACTACCGCATCGTGCCGGAACTGATCTACAGCTCCAATGCGACCATCATTTTCGGGACGGATACCTTCCTCAACGGCTATGCCCGCACTGCCCACCCCTATGACATGCGCTCGATCCGCTATTGCTTTGCCGGCGCCGAGCCCGTCAGGCCGTCGACCCGCACGCTTTATATGGAAAAATTCGGCGTGCGTATTCTGGAAGGCTACGGCGTCACCGAGGCCGCGCCCGTTATCGCCATCAATACGCCGATGTACAACAAGGGCGGAACCGTCGGAAAGATCATGCCGGGCATGGAATACCGGCTCGATCCGGTGCCCGGCATCGACGAAGGCGGCCGCCTGTTCGTGCGTGGCGACAATGTCATGGCCGGTTATCTGCGTGCCGAAAATCCGGGCAGGATCGACGTGCCGGAAGACGGCTGGCACGACACGGGCGATATCGTCACGATCGACGAGGAGGGTTTCATCACCATCCGCGGCCGCGCCAAACGCTTCGCCAAGATCGGCGGGGAAATGATCTCGCTGGCAGCCGTCGAGGCGGCGGCCGGTTCGCTGTGGCCCGACAATCTCAGCGTCGTGATCGCCGTTGCCGATCCGAAGAAGGGCGAACGGCTGGTTCTGCTCACCAATGCGCCGGGCGCCACGCGTGAGGACTTCGCCCGCCACGCCCGCGCACAGGGGCTTGCCGACCTGATGATACCGGCAGAACTGCGCATCGGCACCGTGCCGGTCACCGGCTCCGGCAAGATCGATCTGGTCGCTGCCGAACGTCAGGTCCGCGGGGAACCGTAACCAGAACACGGCATCCTGCGGAACATCGCGGCACGCCCTCGTCTATGGTATCTGCTCTGGTACCGGCGCGCCGCTCAGCGACGCTTCAGGCTGGCAACGGCTGTATTGACCGCGGTATCGCCATCGGTCAGTTCCAGGAACGCGCGGCGAATATCCGGGTGCTCGATCAGGCTTGCGAGCACGCGCGCGACATTGCCGCGGGCAACATTGCCATAAGCCACGGCCGGACCGAGGCTGACCCTGCCGTCACCGTCTTCATGCACCAGTGTGCCGGGACGCAGGATAACCCAGTCGAGGTCTGACGACGCCACCGCCACATCGGCGCGTTTCTTCTCGCGCATGTAATGTTCGAAACGGTCGTTGCGTTCGCGCGACCGCCCGGCTTCGGGAAAGGCGGAAACGAGGTAGAACCGGGAAATCCCCAGTCTGCGGGCCGCAGCCACCAGCTTGATCGGCGCATCGCCGTCAATCGTCGTGGTGCGATCGAGCCCGCTTCCCGCAGCACCCGCCGAAAACACGATCGCATCGCAGCCCTCGGCGACGCGGACAAAATCGTCCTCGTCCATCTCCATGATATCGCCGGAAACCGGCGTCGCCCCTGCCGCCGTGATTGCAGCGGCCTGTTCGGCCTTGCGGTGAAGGCCGACAACCGAATGTCCGTTTTCAACAAGTAAGGGAAGAAGCCGGTGCCCAATGCCGCCGGTAGCGCCGATCACGAGTATTTTCATGATATCGAATCCTGCGTGTGGTTTGCTTTAAATCCTGATCACTCGGCTTCTTATGTCGTAAGCGGCAATGCTGAAATCAACCACATCGCAGAACCGGAGACCCACGACCACCGGCGTTGCCCGGGCCACAAGGCGCATATCGGAAAGGTCGGCAGCCGTCAGTCCGGTGCGGCAAGCGGCGGATCACTTTCGCCTTCAACCAGTTCGAGCGGCCATATCCTGTTCCTGGGAACATCCTGATAGCCTTCGGCAAAGGCCGGCAGATTGGACAGCAGCATCTCCGCCAGCATGCGGCCGAGCGCATCGAGATCGAGACGGAAACAGGTCAGCCTCGGCAGCAGAAACCGGCCGACGGGACTTTCGCGTTCGGCGATCACGGCAAGATCGCGACCCGGCACCAGACCGGCCTCGCCAAGCCGGCGATAAAGCCCGACCGACATCAGTTCGGCATTGAGGACAATCGCTGTCGGCCGTTTCTTGCTGGCAAGCAGCTTTTCACCGACGCGATAACCGCCCTCCTCCAGCGCCTGCTCGTAGAAGATATAATCCGGCTCCTCCTGCAGGCCGCATTTGGCAAGGCCGGCGCGGTAGCCCTCCAGAAACAGCTTGCCGAGATTGACATCGGAGGCCGGGGCCGCAATGGCGATGCGCCGATGGCCGCGCTCGAAAAGGCGCAAGACCGCACGTTCGGCAATGCCTTCGAAATCAAGGTCCACCCAGTTGTTGCCGGGCAACGCCGAATCGCTGCGTCCGAGAGACACGAAAGGCATGCCCGCCGTCGTCAGAAAGGCAAAACGCGGGTCCTTGACCCGGGTCGCGGTAATGATCATCGCATCGACAAGGCGGCGCGCCACCATGCGCCTCAAAAAAGCATCGTAGTTTTCTTCCCGCGGACAGAGGAGTAGGACCAGGTCAAGTCCGTGGCGGGAAAGAACGTTCTGAAGACCGGCAATGACCAACGGGAAAAAGTTCTCGTTGCCCGCGCCCACGGACGAACCGTGATTGAGCACAAGACCGATGGTCTTGCTCGCGCCCTGCCTGAGGCTGCGACCGGCCTGATTGGGAACATAGCCCAGATCTTCCGCCGCAGCCAGAACACGGCGCCGCGTTTCCGCGTTGACATCGCTTTTCCCGTTCAGTGCTCGCGACACCGTACCCGTTGAAATCTGCAGATGCTCGGCGAGCTGACGGATACCCTTCATTCGATTTTGCCCCCTTGATGAACGTACCTCTATTGACACTTCACGCAGACGAGGTCTATTATCGTAAACGTTTACGACGCGTGTTTCGAGCGTTTTCCGCTTCCGAAAGGCTTTTTCAGCCGGCCGGACATGTCGAAACAAGGCTGGGAGGAAAAGCCTGAACACACGCCAGACAACCGCCTTTGTTTTTTTGAATTTAGGTTTTTCGGGAGGTACTTGTGAAAAATATACGTACAATCGCCTATGCATCTGTCGCCGCGGTAAGCCTGTCGCTTGCGCTGCCGGCATTTGCTCAGGATCCGGTCAACATTCAGCTTTGGGCAGTTGACCGTCCGGACCAGCCTGCGCCACAGCTGATCGATGAATTCAACGAAAGCCAGGACGAAATCCACGTTGAATACCGCCAGCTCCAGTTCTCCGACCTTCTGAGCGACGTGATGCGCGCTTATGCCGTCGGCAAGGCGCCTGACATCTATGCCGTCGATGTGCCGTTCAACGCCATGATGGCGTCCAAGGGCGCACTGATGGACCTCACCGAGATGGTCGAGAATTCCGACGTCATCAACATTGATGATTACTATCCCGGCCCTGTTGAATCGGCGACCTGGGACGGCAAGCTTTACGGCGTTCCGAAATCAACGAACACCATTGCCCTGTTCTACAATGAGGACATGTTCGAGGCTGCTGGCATCGATGAGCCGCCGCAGACCTGGGATGAACTCTATCAGGATGCACAGGCGCTGACGGACAAGGACGCAGGTGTCTACGGCCTCGCATTCTCCGCGCAGGCCAATGAAGAAGGCACGTTCCAGTTCCTGCCCTGGGTCCAGATGGCCGGCGGCAGCTGGGATGACGTCAACGGCCCCGGCGCGGTCGAAGCCCTGACGCTGTGGAAGAAGTTCCTCGATGAGGGACTGGCTTCACCGGACACGATCAGCCGCAGCCAGTGGGTCTCGACATCGACCTTCATCAGCGGCAATGCCGCGATGGCGATTTCAGGCCCCTGGGAGCTTGACCGCATGGTGCGCGAAGCCGATTTCAACTGGAACGTCGCACTGCTGCCCGTTCCGGAAGAAGGTGCGCCGCGTTCGTCGGCCATGGGCGACTATAACTGGGTTCTGTTCAAGTCGACCGAGCACCCGGAAGAAACCTTCAAGGTTCTGGAATACATCGCCTCCAAGGACCCGGAAATGTTCCAGCGCTTCGGTCAGTTGCCCCCGGAAGACAATGTTGAGATCCCTTCCACCGGCAATGAAGAACTCGACCAGGCTCTGTCAACATTCCAGGAACAGCTGAAATATGCCCAGCCGCGTGGTCCGTCGCCGGAATGGCCTGCGATTTCCAAGGCTGTTCAGGATGCGCTTCAGGCCGCTTTGACCGGTTCCCAGACGCCGCAGCAGGCGCTTGATGCCGCTCAGGCAAAAATCGACAAAGTCACCAACTAATCCCAAGGCGTGACCGTCACGCAAAGTCCGGCCCGCACCTCATTTGAGGTGCGGGTACGGCGAAGCTATACCGGCGGCCCCAAGGAGTTTCAACGTCATGCGCAACCGGCTTTCCACCTTATGGGACGGGCGCGGCTTCGACCTCATTCTGATCGGCATACCGCTTGCCTTTCTGATTGCGATCTCCGGTGCCGCGATCCTGTACAATGTCGTGATGAGTTTCCAGGAGGTTGACATGTTCAGCCTCGGACAGATCATCCGCCCCTTTGTCGGGTTCGACAACTACCGCCGGATCCTGTCCGATCCGCAGACCTGGCCGATTTTCGGCAACACCCTCATCTTCGTTGTCGGTTCGATTGTCGGGCAGTTTACGCTCGGCCTCGCATTGGCATTGTTCTTCCAGCAGCGTTTTCCCGGCTCGACCTATCTGCGCGGTCTGTTCCTGGTGTCCTGGGTGATGCCGGGTCTGGTTGCCGGCGCCATCTGGAACTGGCTTCTTTCCGGCGACTTCGGCGTCATCAACTATTTCCTGATCCAGCTCGGCTTTCTCGATCAGGCGATTTTCTGGCGCTCCAATCCCGAATTCGCGCTGTGGAGCGTCGTTATCGCCAATATCTGGCTGGGCACGTCGTTCAACATGATCCTTCTGTCTGTCGGACTTGCCGCCATTCCCAAGGATCTTTACGAAGCCGCAGCGCTTGACGGCGCCGGCCCCTTCCGCCGCTTCTATACGATCACCGTGCCGATGATGCGCTCGACGATTGGTGCGCTGCTGTCGCTCGGCCTGATCTTTACCCTGCAACAGTTCGACCTGTTCGCCTCGATCACCAATGGCGGCCCGAACAACGCATCGAATGTCGCCCAGTACTGGGCATGGCAATTGTCCTTCCAGGAATTCGACTTTGCAGGCGGTGCAACCGTTTCCGTCATGATGATCTTCGTCGTGATTGTCGCCGCGGCCTACTACGTCCGCTCGACCCGCTCGGAGGTACGAGGATGACCCGTCAAAGCACACGCAATATCGCGCTCATCCTGATCGCCGTCATTTTCGCCGCGATCTATCTGTTTCCGCTCTACTGGATGTATGTCACATCCATCAAGACAACATCGGAAGCCTTTGCCTCGCCGCCGATCTTCATTCCGACCCACGCCCAGTGGACCAATTTTGTCGACGTCTGGGTCAGCCGCGGCATGGGGCGCTTCCTGTGGAATTCGTTCTACATCGCCACCGGCTCGGTGATCCTGATTGCGATCATGGGTTCGGGCTGCGCCTATGTTCTGGCACGCTACCGTAGCGTCTGGGTCGATATCGGTCTGTTCCTGATCCTGATGCTGCAGGTTCTGCCGCCCTCGCTGATGGTCACCCCGATCTTTGTCGGCTTCTCGCAACTCGGCATTCTTGAATATCCGCGCTTCGCCACCATTCTCGGCATCACCGCCAAGAGCATGCCGTTCTTTGTGGTGTTGGTGCGCGCAACCTTCATGAGCGTGCCGATGGAGCTGGAAGAGGCAGCGCTTGTCGACGGCAATTCCCGTATCGGCGCCTTCTTCCACATCGTGCTGCCGCTGGCCCGCAACGGCATCCTCGTCAGCGCGATCCTGATCTACATGCAGGCCTTCGGTGAATTCGTCTATTCCAAGACCTTCATTGCCGATGCCATCTATCAGCCGGCTAGCGTCGGTCTCAACACCTTCATGGGGCCGAACACTGTCGAGTGGGACAAGATCATGGCTTACGCCTCGATCTACGTAACCCCCATCCTCGCCGCCTTTGTTCTTCTGCAGCGCAAGATTGTCTCCGGCCTGACCTCGGGAGCTTTGAAATGACAACCCAGATCGAATTCAACGCGGTCGAGAAGTATTACGGCCGCTACCACGCCCTGAAAAACGTCAACCTGACCATCGAAAAGGGCGAATTCGTCGCGCTTGTCGGCCCGTCGGGCTGCGGCAAGTCCACGCTGCTGCGCACGCTGGCAGGGCTGGAGAAAATCTCGGGCGGCGATGTCAAGATCGCCGGTGAACGCATGAACGACATGCCGCCGCGCCGCCGCGACATCGCCATGGTGTTCCAGTCCTATGCGCTTTATCCGCATATGACGGTCGAGGAGAACCTGACCTACAGCCTGCGCACCCACGGGATGAAGAAGAAGGCGGCCCAGGAAAAGGCCCGCGAAGTGGCCGAGACCACCGGTCTTTCGCAGCTTCTGACGCGCTATCCGCGTGAGCTTTCCGGTGGCCAGCGCCAGCGTGTTGCCATGAGCCGCGCCATCATCCGCGACCCGAAAGCCTTCCTCTTCGACGAACCGCTTTCCAACCTCGATGCGGCGCTGCGTGTGCATATGCGCAAGGAAATCCGCACGCTCCACGACCGGCTCGAGGCAACCTCCGTCTACGTCACCCATGACCAGATCGAAGCCATGACCATGGCCGACCGGGTGGTGCTGATGCGCGCCGGCGAGATCGAGCAGGAAGGCGCACCGCTCGAACTTTACGACAGCCCCGCCAACCAGTTTGTCGCCGGCTTCATCGGTTCGCCGGCGATGAATTTCCTGCCGGCAACGGTCGGTGAAGACGGTCAGAGCCTCAAGCTCGAACTCGGCGAGGGCGATGTTCTGCCCTATCCGGGCCGGCTGGAGGCAGGCCGCAAGGTCACCGTCGGGCTGCGCCCCGAACATCTGATGCTGGTTTCGAAGGACGAAGCCCAGTTCAGCCTGCCGCTGCGCATCGCCGAAGCGACGGGGGCGACGACCTATCTGTTCACCGCCAGCGACCCGGAGATTGCCGTCGTCATCAACGACCGCGCCGCAGTCACGCCCGGCGAGCCGCTGAACATGCGCATTGACCCCGAACACATCCACATTTTCGACCGCGAAACCGGCATCCGGCTCTGACCGAAGGCTTTCGCGGGCAGCGATGGCGCCTCCCCGCCATCGCTGCACCCCAGAATTCAAAGGACTTGATGCAATGAAAATCCTAGACGGCAACTGGCAAGCACGTGAAAACCTCGACCTCAATCAGCCGCTTGAGGCCTTCGACGCCCGCGTAAAAGACGGCAACCTCATTGTGCGCGCCATGACCTGGCCGATGAATGACCGTTCCAGCCAGATCAATGCACGGCTGATCATTCTGACCTTGTCTGCGCCAATGGAAGGCATGATCGGCGTGAAGAGCGAGCACTTCCGCGGTGTTCTCGACAATGGCCCGCATTTCGATCTCTACCCGGATGAAGGCTTCGCGCCGGAAATCGAAATCACCGAAGACTTCGCCACGCTGAAAAGCGGCAATCTGACCGCCCGTGTCAGCCTCAAGGGCCGCTGGAACCTCGAATTCCTGCGCGACGGCAAGCCGATCACCGGCTCCGACTACAAGGCCGGCGGTCATGTCACCGACCATGACGACAATGACCGCACCCATATGTTCGAGCGCCTCAGCCTCGGCGTCGGCACCAAGGTTTACGGTCTCGGCGAACGCTTCACCGACTTTGTGAAGAACGGCCAGATGGTCGATATCTGGAACCGCGACGGCGGCGCCAACACCGATCAGGCCTACAAGAACATTCCCTTCTTCCTGACCAATCGCGGCTGGGGCGTGTTCGTCAACAATCCGGGCCGGGTCGAGTTCGAAATCGGCTCCGAAAAGGTCTCCAAGGCGCTGTTTTCCGTTCCCGGTGAAAGCCTCGAATATTACCTCATCGACGGCCCCGACCCGAAGGGCGTCATCGACCGCTACACCAAGCTCACCGGTCGCCCGGCGCTGCCGGCGCGCTGGTCCTTCGGCCTGTGGCTGACGACCTCGTTCACCACCCAATATGACGAAGCGACCGTCACCAGCTTCCTCGACGGCATGGCCGAGCGCGATATTCCGCTGCATGTCTTCCACTTCGATTGTTTCTGGATGCGCGGCCTGCACTGGTGCGATTTCGAGTGGGACCCGGAAACCTTCCCCGATCCGGAAGCCATGCTTGCCCGCTACAAGGAACGCGGCCTCAACATCTGCGTGTGGATCAACCCCTATATTGCCCAGGAATCCAAGCTTTTCGACGAGGGCAAGGAAAACGGCTATCTGATCAAGCGGGAAGATGGCTCGGTCTGGCAGTGGGACCGCTGGCAGCCCGGTCAGGCCGTGGTCGACTTCACCAACCCGGAAGCCTGCGACTGGTACGCCGGCTACCTGAAGGATCTGGTCGGCCAGGGCGTCGATTGCTTCAAGACCGATTTCGGCGAACGCATTCCCGTCGACGTTGCCTATCACGACGGCTCCGCCCCGGAGACCATGCACAACTACTATACCTTCCTCTACAACAAGGTCGTCTACGAGGCCCTGCAGGAGACGAAGGGCGAGGACGAGGCGGTGCTGTTTGCCCGCTCCGCCACCACCGGTGGCCAGCAGTTCCCGGTTCACTGGGGCGGTGACTGCTACTCCGACTATATCTCCATGGCAGAATCGCTGCGCGGCGGGTTGTCGCTCGGCCTTTCCGGCTTCGGCTTCTGGAGCCACGATATCGGCGGGTTCGAGGCAACGGCGGAAGCCGATGTCTACAAGCGCTGGTGCGCTTTCGGTCTGCTGTCCAGCCATTCGCGCCTGCACGGCTCCAAATCCTACCGCGTGCCGTGGCTCTATGACGAGGAAGCCGTCGATGTCCTGCGCTTCTTCACCAAGCTGAAGATGAAGCTGATGCCGACGATCTACGCGGCCGCCTGCGAAGCGCCGCAAACCGGCCTTCCGGTGATGCGCGCCATGATGCTGGAATTCCCCGAGGACCGCGCCTGCGATGTTCTCGACCGGCAGTATATGCTCGGCGACAAGCTTCTGGTGGCCCCGGTTCTCGACAAATCCGGCGATGCCGAAATCTATCTGCCGAAGGGCCGCTGGACGCACCTTCTGACAGGTGAAGAGGTTGAAGGCGGAAGCTGGCGCGTGGAAAACCATGACTTCATGAGCCTGCCGCTTTATGTCCGCCCCTCAAGCCTGATCGTCTGGGGCGCAGTCGACGACAAGCCGGACTATGACTATGCGGACGGCGCACTGTTTGCGCTTTACGCGCTGGACGACGGCAAGACCGCGAAAGCCACGATCTTCGCCGACAAGGGCGTGAAGGCGCAGGAGCTTGCCGTTTCCCGCAACGGCGACGCAATGGCGATCGCGGCAGAAGACACCGCCCGTCCGTGGCGTCTGCGCCTGCAGGGAATTGCTTCGGTCGCTGAAACCGGCGGGGCCAGCATCACGGAAACCGCCGAAGGTGTGATCCTCGAAGGCACCGGCAACGTCACGGTCACCCTTTAAGGGCGGCCTGCGTTCATCCAGCACAATCAAAGCCCCCGTAGGTTAACGCGGGGGCTTCAGACTGTTGACAAACCCTTGTTGCAGACACTCGGAGTTCGCCTAACTAACCTCTGTCCGTCACCCCGGACTCGGTCCGGGGTCCAGGGCGGTGGAACTCCTTGTATGCAAAAACCCTTTCTGGGAGCACAAAACAAGCGGCCCTGGATACCGGCTCAAGGCCGGTATGACGAAAGAACGCGGGACGAGCGTTGTCAATAAACTGAGGCCCCCATGGTTTCCGTGGGGGCTTTTTTCGTTTTGACGCATTGGCGGTGTGCAGTCCCGTCACCGGATCCGTTTTTCGTCCTCGCCGAACACGTAAATCCTGTCGGCATCCACGGTGAGCTGCAGAGTGCTGCCCGCTTTCACGATCGCACTGCGTTCGACCTCGACCGTGCAGATGACCTCGCCGATTGAGCCGTAGAGATAGCTCGCACCGCCAAGAAATTCGGAAAAGTCGACCTTGAACGGCACGCCCGTTTGGCCATCCGCCGCAAGTTGCCAGTGTTCCGGCCGGATGCCGACCGAAACGCGCGTCCCGTCCGCAGGCTTTGCCTCCAGTTTCGGGCAGGGCAGCATGGAGCCTGCAATCTCGATATGGTCTCCGTTGATGATGCCCGACAGGAAATTCATCTTCGGCGAGCCGATGAAGCCGCCGACAAAGACGTTGTCGGGATCGTCGTAGAGTGCCGCCGGCGAACCGACCTGCTCGATATAGCCATCGCGCAGCACGACGATCTTGTCGGCAAGCGTCATCGCCTCGGTCTGGTCATGGGTCACGTAGATCATGGTATTGCCGAGCTCGCGGTGCAACCGGGCGATTTCGATGCGCATGCCGACCCTGAGTTCGGCATCGAGATTGGAGAGCGGCTCGTCGAACAGGAAGATTTCCGGATCGCGCACGATCGCACGGCCGATGGCGACGCGCTGGCGCTGACCGCCGGACAACTGGCCGGGGCGGCGGTCGAGATAATCCGTCAGCTTCAGGATTTCGGCGGCATGCCGCACCTTGCTCTCGACCTCGGCCTTAGAGCGCCCTGCGACCTTGAGGCCGAAGCCCATATTCTGTTCCACACTCATATGCGGATAAAGCGCATAGGTCTGGAACACCATGGCGATGCCGCGGTCGGACGGGTCCTCATCCGTCACATCCGTACCGGCAATCATGACATCGCCGCTGGTTACCTCTTCCAGACCGGCAATCAGTCGGAGCAGGGTCGACTTGCCGCAGCCCGACGGGCCGACGAAGACGACGAATTCGCCGCCTTCGATCTCCAGATCGACATCATGGATGACCTGAACGGCGCCGAAGGCTTTGGAGACCCGTCTCAGCGACAGCCCGGATGGATTGCGTTGTGGTGTCAACGTTGCCAGTTGTTCGCTCATTGTCACGCCTCCCTGCGCAGCCAGACCAGCATTTCGCCCGGCGCGCGATTGTCCCAGAGATAATAGGGTATGGCTTTCAGGCTGGCTGCCGCGCGCTGCGGCGGCGTGCCGGAATAAAGCGCGTCGGTCGGCTGGCTTTCCACCGTTGCATCGACTTTCAGGGCAACGGCGCCATCAAGCCCTTTGGCACGGTCCAGCGTCACCGGCGTGCCATCCTTGATGACATAGGCATTGAGCGGTGCAGCATTGTCCGTTTCCTCAACGCAGTAGACGAAGGGACCCCGCAAAAGCGCCATCCGTCCCTGATCCGGCGCGATTTTCGGATTGGCGTAGAGCATTTCCGGCTCCATCTTGAGGTCGAGCGCAATCCTGTCACCGGCCTGCCATTGACGGCGGATCCTGAGATAGCCCTTGTCCGGCGCGATCTTTGACGCCTCGCCATTGATTTCCAGCGAAAAGCCCCTGGCCCATCCGGGAACGCGCAGCGCAAGCGTGAATTCAACAGGCGTTTCCGGCTGAAGCGTGACGGCGATCCGGCCATCTTCCGGATAACGCGTTTCCTGCCTGATGCCGAGCTTCGTGCCGGCAACCTCGATATCCGCCGTATTCTCGCAATAAAGATGCAGCGCCAGCTCATCTTCCGCCAGGCCATAGAAATAGGTGCCGATCGAGGCGATCAGCCGGGAGATGTTGGGCGGGCAGCACGGGCAGCGATGCCAGCGCCAGCGGTGGTGGTTGCCGTGGCTTTCCAGCGGATTGTCGTAGAAGAAATGGGTACCATCCTGTGAAATCCCGGACAGCGCACCGTTATAGAGCGCCCGCTCCATGACATCGGTAAACCGCGCATCGGGCTCGCGCCCCAGCATGCGGCTTGCCCAGAACACCAGCGCGACCGAGGCGCAGGTTTCCGCATAGGCGCTTGCATTGGGCAGGTCGTAATCGAAGGTCAGCCCTTCATTGTCCTTCGAGGGGCCGAAGCCGCCGGTGACATAGAGGTTCTTGTCGGTCAGATGCGACCACAGCGCCTCAAGCGCCGGATTGAGGCTGTCATCGGAAAACTCGGTCGCGACATCCGCCATCCCGGCATAAAGATAGGCCGCGCGCACCGCATGGCCGACGACTTCGCGCTGCTCGCGCACCGGCTTGTGCGCCTGGCAGTATTCGAGCGTGGAGAAGTGGAAATCCTCCGGCTTGTCGCCGCGCGCGACCGCCTCCTGATCGAAATAGTTCGGCTTTTTCCCGCGTTCGTCGACGAAGAATTTTGCCAGATCGAGATAGCGCTGTTCACCGGTTACGCGGCCGAGCTTGACCAGCGCCAGCTCGAGTTCCGGGTGGCCCGGATAGCCGCGTTTCTTGTCGGCATCAAGCCCGAATGTCCGTTCGATACAGTCGGCGTAACGGCACATGA
Organism: Martelella mangrovi; assembly: GCF_040545495.1. Lineage (NCBI taxonomy): Bacteria > Pseudomonadati > Pseudomonadota > Alphaproteobacteria > Hyphomicrobiales > Aurantimonadaceae > Martelella > Martelella mangrovi. The sequence continues at coordinate 102,217 of NZ_JBEPLY010000006.1, read as the reverse complement.
TATCGAGGAAGCGGCGTTTGCCGGTGGCGTGGTAATAGGCAACCGCGCCTTCGATCAGGTGTCCGGCATTATAGAGCTCATGACGGTCGCGCAGATTGGTCCAGCGCTGCCCCGGCTGGATACGCTGATACCAGGAATTGAGATAGCCATCCTCGGCCTGAAGCCTTCCATAGGCATCGATCACGTCATCGACGCGAGCTTCGAGTTCTTCATCGCGCTTGCGGTTCAGCGCATAGGCCGCCGTCTCGATGCTCTTGCCGAAGTCTGAATCCCAGAACATCTGGGTGGTGACAGTGTTGCCGTGATCGAAGGGAATGACAACGCCGGGATTGGGCAGGTCCGGGTCGACCTGTTCGAGCATACGCGCTTCGATGCAGCGGTCGAACAGGAGTTTAGCGGTGGTGGTCGCGATCACATCGACGCGCGGACCGAAAAAGCCGCCGACCTCGACCTGATTGACGGAAAGCGGGCGGAATTTCGATTTCGGCTGAAGGGCATCGCCAGCATTGAGAGGCTTGTTCATCTTGTTGTCCTTTCGGAAAGCTTATTTCACCGCTCCGGCCGTCAGGCCGCGAATGTAGGAGCGCTGGAGAATGAGGAAGAGGATCATGCAGGGGATCATCATCAGCGTGACGCCCGCCTGCACCGCGCCCCAGTCGACCGAGCCGTAGCGGCCATAGCGCACGGCGGTCATCAAAACGGGGAGCGTGAATTTCGACTGGTCGGTCAGAAGCACAAGGGCTGCGAGGAACTCGTTCCAGGCATTGAGGAAGGCAAACAGGCCGACGGTCACCACGCCCGGCAGCACCAGCGGCCCCATGACCTGAACCAGCATGCGCACGCCCTTGACGCCATCCATGCGGGCCGCCTCCTCGATTTCCTTCGGCACCGCATCGAAAGCGTTCCGCATCATGAAAACCGAAAACGGGAGCTGCAGCGTCGAATAGATGAAGACGAGACCGATCAGGGTGTTCTGAAGCCCCATCTTTGCCAGCAGAAGAAACAGCGGGGTGAGGATCGACTGGAACGGGATCATCATCGTCGACAGGATCAGTACGAAGGCAAAGCCCTTCAGCGGAAACCGGTATCGCGAGAAACCGTAGCCGGCGAGAATGGCCACGACGATGGTGAGCGCCGATGTGCCGACGGCGACAAACAGCGAATTGCCGGAATAGTGCAGCACCGACTGACCGAAATTTTCCAGCCGTTCATAACTGGAAACGCTGAAGCCCTCGGTCGGCCACGGCGGCAGGGGCGGCTGGGTCGATTCCGCCGGTGTGCGGAAACTCGCCAGAATGACCCAGACCAGCGGCGCCAGAAAAAGCGCTGCCACAAGCGCCGCCGTTACGTGAAACAGAACGCGGTGATAGCGAAACCGGCCGCGACGGGTGGCAGGCGCTGCGGTTGCCGGCTGTGAAGTGGAAACGGCCGTTGACATCATTTGTCCTTTCGATCGCCAAGCATGGTCAGCTGCAACACGCTGAGAACGAGCAGGATGAGCAGCAGCACCATCGACAATGCCGCGCCATAGCCCAGGCGGAAGGAGACGAAGCTTTCGTTGAAGATCTTGTAGACGGCCGTGACGGTCTTGTTCTGCGGCCCGCCGCTCAAGATGATGTAGAACTGGTCGAAGGCCAGCATCGAACCGGACACGCACAAAATCAGCGCCAGCGCGAAAGGTTTGCGGATCAGCGGCATGGTGATGTAGCGGAACCGCTGCAGCCATTTGGCGCCGTCAATGCGCGCGGCCTCCTGATAATCGGCCGGAATTGCCTGCAGGCCGCTCATCAGGATGACCATGTAGAAACCGGCCATTTTCCAGACGACCATGACGATGACCGACCAGAAGGCCGGCGTGTAACTGGCGAGAATATTGACCCGCCCCTTGGTCAGCCCGACATCCTGCGCCAGCGGCGAAAACAGGCCGGTATCGACATTCGAAAGCCACACCCACAACAGCGCGGCAGAGGCAAAACCGGTCACCACCGGCAGGAAATAGATGGTCCGATACGTCGAAACCGCGCGCCCCTGCCCCTGCACGATCAGTGCCAGTATCATGGCAAAGCCGAGCAGACCGATGGTGACCACGACCGTATACTGGATGGTGAACCACAGCGACGACCAGAAGCTCTTGTCGAACAGCAGCCGCTCGTAATTGTCCAGGCCGATATAGCGCGGCAGGCCCATCAGCGGCCATTTGTGCAGCGACATCCACACCGTCATGCCGAGCGGAACGATGAAGAACACGGTGACAAGCGCCAGCGCGGGGAGAACATAGATCAGGCCTGTCCATTGTGAAGACCGCCGCCGCCTTCGCCGTTTCGGCAAAGGTGCGCCCGCGCCGGCCACTATCCCGTCAGACATGGCAAAGTCCTTTCGCATTAAAAGGGTGGCCACCGGCCCTTAAGGCCGGTGGTGCGTTGACAGGCCCCACGTCTCTCTCCGCGTCATGCTCGGGCTCGACCCGAGCATCCATACGTCGCTGTTTCATGGACCCTCGGGTCAAGCCCGAGGGTGACACGTGAGGAAAGTGCGGTTAGTCAGCAGTCATTCCAACCGGCCCCGGCGGGCCGGCGGTTGTGCTTTTCCCCGAAACGCCGCTTACCGGGACGAGTCGATGATCGACTGCATTTCGTCCTGCGCTTCGGCCATGGCGTCATCGACCTCGTCTTCGCTGTCGGCGAAGAAGGCGCGGTTCAGCATTGTGATCCAGGGGCCGTTCAGCGAGTTGATCAGATCGTTGAAGACCGGGCTGTAGGGCGTCTTGCCCTTGGCCATGGCCTCGGCCGCGATCATGTAGCGGGCATCGAGTCCTTCCAGCGCCTGCTCGGCAACATCGTCACGCACCGGCAGCGAGCCGTTCTGCGCCAGGATCTTCTGCCCCTCCGGCGAATAGGCGAATTCGATGAAGGCCTGGATGGCCGGCATCTTTTCCTCTGCGGTCTTCGCCGAGACCACAATATTGTCACCGCCGGCAAAGGAGGACCAGTCGCCATCCTTGCCCGGCAGATAGGTCACGCCGTATTCAAGGTCGGGATACTGGTTGTTGAGCGCGCCGATGGCGAACGAGCCGGACGGAGTGAGGCCGATATTGCCGCCGGCAAAGGCTGCAAAGAAGTTCGAGCCGGAATCGGTTTGTGAACCTGCCGGCACCAACCCGTCCTCGACCATGCCGCGATAAAACTCGATCGCATCCTTCATCTGCGGCGTCGTCACCGTTGCCTTCGCGCCTTCATCCTCGAACAGCACGCCGCCGGATGCCCAGACGAGCGGCATGAAGGTGAAGATGTTGCAGCCGCCGCAATTTCCGGAGAAATAAAAGCCGTAAGTTTCATCGCCAAGCGCTGAGACCGCCTCGGCATCCTCACGGACCTCCGCCCAGTTCGTCGGTGCCTTGTCGGGATCAAGCCCTGCTTCCTCAAACAGGTTCTTGTTCCAGACCAGCACCGAGGCATCGGCCGAGAACGGCATGCCGTAGATCTTGCCGTCATAGGTGCCGACCGTCAGATGCGCCTTCGACAGATGGTCGTAATAGGGCAAAGACTTGGCAAACTCCGTCATGTCCTTCAGTTGCCCGGCCTGGGCAAAGGATGGCGTGTAGATCAGGTCGAGCGAGAGCGCGTCCGGCTCGGAGCCGCCGGCAGCGGCAATCGCATATTTCTGCACCAGCTCATTCACCGGCACGATCTGCAGTTCGGCCTTGTCCTCGCCTTTTGCATTAAAGGCATCGACCAGTTTCGGCATGAATTCCGAGCCGTCGGAACGGACCCAGAGCGAGAATGTTTCCGCCTGGGCAAGCCCGGGCAATGCGATTGCGGCGATCGCCACGCCGCCTAGAAAAGTCCTGATATTCATTTCCATTACCTCCCGTTTAAAAATCATGCTGCCGCTCAAAACAGTTTGAGCCAACGTTTGCGCAAATTGCGCAATTCCCTCCCCTGAAACCGGCGTCTCACACTGGCGGGGCGGTTTCCCGGCGCAAAGCTCAGTCGGGTTTTGCACCGCAGGATTCTCTGACGACGAGCGTGCAGGGCGTCTCGCGGATGCCCGGCGCGACGGGCTCGCCGTCAATCATGTCGAGAAGCGCCAGACCGGCGCTTCGTCCAAGGCCCGGAAGCCCCATATCCACCGTCGTCAGCGGCGGCCGCGTCGCAGCGGCGAAGACCTCCCAGTTGTCGAAACCGACAATGGCAATATCATCGGGCACGCTGATCCCCATCAGCGCAAAGGCATCGATGACGCCGCGGGCAATCTGGTCATTGCCGCAGAAAATCGCATCCGGACGCTCCCCCGCCGCAATCAGCGCATGCGCTGCCGCGTAGCCGTGCGCCTCCGTCCATGTGGAAAACATCGCTTCGCCGAAGGGCTCCAGCCCGGCCTCGGCAAGCGCCGAACGCCACCCGGCTTCGCGCAGGTTCGCCGCCTTGAAAGCCCGCGGACCGGTAATATGCGCGATCTTTTTGCGCCCGAGGTTCACGAGATGCCGGACCGCGTCCCTGGCCGCATTGGTGTCGTCCGGCACGAAACTGACCGCGCCTTCGGGCGCTGCCGCATAGACATAGACCACCGGCATACCAAGCGACGGAAGCTCGATCGGCAGACCGCGATCGATGCGCTTGCCGGTGATCACCAGACCGTCGACGCGCTTTTCCTCCATGGCGCCGAGGGTCAGCTTGAGGCTGTCCGGCTCGTATTCGCCGGCGCTCAGAAAAACCGAAACCCCGCGATCCGCCATGGCGGACGAAAGGCCGGCTGCGACCGGCAGCGTAAAACGTCCATACATATCGTTGGTCAGAAGGCCGAGCGTGAAGGAGCGCTGCTGCACCAGACCGCGCGCAATGGAATTCGGCCGGTAATCGAGTTCGGCAGCCGCAGCACGCACGCGTTCCCGGGTTTCGTCAGACATCCGGCCCGTGCCATTGAGCGCCCGCGAAGCCGTCGTCACGCTGACATTCGCTTTCGCCGCGACATCACGGATCGTGCTGCGCTGGTAAGCGCTTGCCGATTGCAGTTTCGACACCCTGTCCGCCAAAATATTCCTCCCGGCGCAAACTGTCCAAAACGCCTGAGCAATCGTTTGCTCATCATTGGTTTACCGTTTGCGCAATCAGGTTTTCATATTCACCGATTGCTGTCAAGAGACGTTTTTGTAAATATTTGCTTACTTTTTCAGCCGCTGCGCTATGGAGATCGCACGCCTGTTCCACGGTGAAATCTTCCAACCGTGTGCGCGCATTTGTTCCCTTTTCATTCTCTTGATAATCACTATATCATCTCCCCATGCAGGATGACCTTGAAAGCCTTTTTCCGTTGAAAGCCGGCCGGGCGCATGATGTGTCCGGAGCCGGTGCCGTGTTTTTTGCGGCAAGCCTGGCCGGGCAGACAGGCGGACCGGTGCTGTGGGTAAAGCCGGAATGGTTTTCCGAGACGCTCAACCCCGTCGGCACCGCCGCTTTTTTCGACCCCAAAGACCTCATCATTGCCCGGACGAAAGACCAGACCGAAACACTTGCCTGCGCCGAGGAGGGCCTGCGCTCGGGCGCGGTCCGGCTGGTCGTCATGGAACTCGACAGACCGATTGAGCTCACCCCCGGCCGCCGTTTGCAGCTTGCGGCAGAAACCGGAAGGACCATCGGCCTGTCACTTTTTCCCGAGGGCATGGGCAATCAGGCGGCAACCACGCGCTGGCTCTGCAAGCCGCGCTTTTCAGCTTCCGACTCGACTCTGCAGGACTGGTCCATTATAAAGAACAAAACAGGAACAAATAGAAGCTGGACCGTAGGCTGGGATGAAACGGCGCGTCGTATCCATGTGGTTTCCGAGATTGCCGAGCGAGCGGGCCCTGAGGCTGCGCCCGGTTGAGGGGCCGTTCGCGATCATCGCCGTCCAGAGCAATCACGAGCGACTTTATGCGCTGAATGAAGCGGCGGAGCGGCAGGGACTGGAATGCGGCATGGGCGTGGCGGATGCCCGCGCCTATGTCCCCGACCTTGTCACCCGCCCTGCCGATATTGACGCCGACCGGCGATTTCTAACCATGCTGGCGCGCTGGGCCACGCGCTACACGCCGCATGCCGGGCTTGATGGCGAGGACGGGCTGGTGCTCGACATCACCGGTGCCGCCCATCTTTTCGGCGGCGAGGCGGCGATGCTGGAGGATATGAAAGACCGCCTTGCCCGCACCCGGCTTTCCGTGAAGATCGGCATTGCCGATACGCGCGGCGCGGCATGGGCGCTTGCCCATTTCGCGCCCGGCATTGCAGGCGCAGGCAAGACCGCACAGGCGCTTGGCCCGCTGCCGGTCGCCGCCCTGAGAACGAATGAGAAGACCGATACGGCCCTCAAACGCCTCGGCCTCAACACCATTGCCGATCTCACCGCCCTGCCGCGGGCAACGCTGGCGCGGCGTTTCGATATGGCGCTAATTGAACGGCTTGACCAGGCGACCGGCCAGCGCGGCGAAACCGTCTCTCCGCTTTCCGAACCGCCGCATTACGGCGTCAGGATGATGCTGCCGGACCCCATCGGCCTCATGGACGATGTCATGGCCGCGCTGTCGCGCCTCATCGAAAGGCTTTGTCAAAAGCTGAAAGCCCGGGAATCCGGAGCACGGCTGTTGCGGCTTACCCTGACGCGGGCCGATTCCACGGCGCAAACCTGCGAATTGCGGCTGGCCCGGCCAATGCGGGAGGCCGCGCGCATTCTCAGCCTGTTCGAACGGTCCGTTGCCGCCGTCGACGCCGGTTTCGGGATCGAGCGGATGCGGCTTGAGGCGACCTCTGTCGAAAACCTGCCGGCTGAACAATTGAGCGACAGCGGCACGGCCCCGGCGGATGCGCTGGACGACCTGATTACCCGTCTCGGCGTCAGGATCGGCATCGACAATATCCTCCGCTTCCAGCCGGTGGAAAGCCATATTCCCGAACGTGGCTTTGCCGAACTGCCGGCCACGGCCGGGCGGATCGATATGGACTGGCATGCCCCCCGCCCCCGCCCGCTGAAGCTTTTTGCCCCCGAGCCGATCACCGCGGCGCCCGCCCGCCGCCCGCCTTCGCGTTTTTCCTGGCGGCGCATGCGCCTTGAAACGGCGAGCACAACCGGCCCGGAGCGGATCGCGCCGGAATGGTGGCGGCCGGATGAGAGCTGGCGCTCGGGGTTGCGCGATTACTGGAAGGTGGAAACCCGTCAGGGCCTGCGACTGTGGATGTATCACACGCCGCAGGCTCCCGGCTGGTTCGTGCACGGCCTGTTTGCGTGAGGCCGTCATGGATTATGCCGAACTCTGCGTCACCACCAATTTCACCTTCCTCACCGGCGCCTCGCACCCGGAGGAAATGGTGGCACGCGCCGCAACCCTGGGGCTTGCCGCCATTGCGATAACCGACCGCAATTCGCTGGCAGGCGTCGTGCGCGGCTTTCGGGAGTTGAAGGAAATCCGCCACCGGCTGGAAACGCCTCCGGAAGAAGGTGAAACGGGCAGCAAAAAACGCCTCGACCCGTCCTCGCGCGTGCCCATAAACGAGACCGCCCCGCAGCAGCCCTCTACGCCGGAGCAGACCCAGTCCCTCCGTCTGCCGCGCCTGCCACGCCTGATTGTCGGCTGCCGTCTGGTGCTTTCCGACAGCCCGGTCGATTTCATTGCCCTGCCCCGCGACAAGCCCGCCTATCAGAAGCTCGTGCGGCTTTTGAGCCGTGGCAAGCTGCGCACGCAAAAGGGCGAATGCCTGCTTTATCTTTCCGACATGCTGGACGGGGCCGAAGGCTCCATCCTGATTGCGCTGCCGCCCGCCACGGACAGGACGGCGGAGAGTGAAGACCATATCGCACAGGCGGCCCGGCGCTTTCCCGGCCATGTGTTTACCGGGGCTGCCCCCCGTTATGACGGTTCCGACCAGGCATGGCTGAAGGCCGTCGCCGCCCTGTCGCACAAGACCGGCGCGCCGATGGTCGCCGTCGGCGACGTGCTGATGCACCATGCCAGCCGCCGCCAGCTTGCCGATGTGTTGACCTGCATGCGCCACCACATCACCATTGATGAAATCGGCCACCGGGCCTTGCCGAATGCCGAGCGGCGGCTGAAAAGCGCGGATGAAATGGCGCATATCTTCCGCGACCATCCGGCCGCAATCCGCCGCACCATGGAAATCGCCGCACGGCTGACCTTCGACCTGAGCGAGCTTTCCTATAACTACCCGGCGGAAATCACACGTGGCGAAGCCCCGCAGGCACGCCTGGCACGGCTGACCTGGGAGGGGCTGAAACGCCGCAACCCGGCGGGCATTCCCGAGCGCCACCGCCAGCTTGCCGAAAAAGAGCTGGCGCTGGTCAATGAACTCGGCTTTGCCGCCTATTTTCTCACCGTCCACGACATCGTCATGTATGCGCGCAAGACAGGCATTCTGTGCCAGGGACGCGGTTCGGCGGCCAATTCCATCCTCTGTTTCGCGCTCGGCATCACCGATGTCAGCCCGGACATGATTTCCATGGTGTTCGAGCGTTTCGTCTCCCGCCATCGCGGCGAGCCACCGGATATCGATGTCGATTTCGAGCATGAAAAGCGCGAAACCGTCATCCAGTATATTTACGACAAATATGGCCGCGACCATGCCGGACTGTGCGCCACCGTCATTCATTTCCGCTCGCGCGCGGCCATTCGCGAAGTGGGCAAGGTGATGGGGCTTTCCAGCGATGTCACCGCTGCCCTTTCCGGCCAGATCTGGGGCATTTCCAGCAAGGGCGCGGAGCCGGAGCGCCTGCGCGAGGTCGGTCTGGACGCCTCCGACCGCAGGCTTGCCCAGACCATCCGCCTGATTGGCGAGATCATCGGCTTTCCCCGCCATCTCTCCCAGCATGTCGGCGGCTTCGTCATCACCCGCGACCGGCTCGACGAACTCTGTCCCATCGAAAATGCCGCCATGGAAAACCGCACCGTGATCGAATGGGACAAGGACGATATCGATGCGCTGAACATTCTCAAGGTCGATGTCTTAAGCCTCGGCATGCTGACCTGCCTGCAAAAAAGCTTCGATCTTTTAAAGGCGCATTACAATCGCCCGCTGACCATTGCCGAGGTGCCGCAGGAGGATGCGGCAACCTATGACATGCTGCAAAACGCCGATGCCATCGGCGTGTTTCAGGTGGAAAGCCGCGCCCAGATGAACTTCCTGCCGCGCATGAAGCCCGAAACCTTTTACGACCTCGTCATCGAGGTGGCGATTGTCCGCCCCGGACCGATCCAGGGCGGCATGGTGCAGCCCTATCTCCGGCGGCGACAGGGGCATGAGGAGGTCACCTATCCGAAGACGGAATTGCGCGACGTTCTGAAAAGGACGAAGGGCGTGCCGCTGTTTCAGGAACAGGCGATGATGATTGCCGTGGTCGCTGCCGGCTTTTCCGCCGAAGATGCCGACCGGCTGCGCCGCTCGCTGGCAAGCTTCCGCCATGTGGGCACGATCGGCGCCTTCGAGACACAGTTCATCAACGGCATGCTCGACAATGGCTATGAACGCGATTTCGCCGAACGCTGCTTTGCCCAGATCAAGGGCTTTGCCGATTACGGCTTTCCCGAAAGCCATGCGGCCGCCTTTGCCATGCTCACCTATGTATCGGCCTGGCTGAAATGCCATTATCCGGCGGTTTTTGCCTGCGCGCTTTTGAACTCCCAGCCGATGGGCTTTTACGCCCCGGCCCAGATCGTGCGCGATGCCCGCGAGCATCAGGTGGAGGTGCGCCCCGTCTCCGTCAACCACAGCGCCTGGGACTGCACGCTGGAGCGCCGCGCCGATGGCGCTCATGCGCTGCGCCTCGGCTTCCGCCAGATCAAAGGCCTGAAAAAGGAGGATGCCGAATGGCTGGAGACCGCGCGCGGCAACGGCTATCAGACGCCGGAAGACGTGTGGCTGCGCGCCGGCCTTTTGCCTGCGGTGCTGGAGCGCCTCGCTGAGGCCGACGCCTTTGCCGATGCCGGTCTATCCCGCCGCGATGCGCTGTGGCGGGTGAAGGCAATCCGCGCGCCGAAACCGCTGCCGCTGTTTTCCGATCCGATTGATGGCGAACATATCAGCGAACCGGATGTGATGCTGCCGGTGATGAACCTTGGCGAGCAGGTGGTGGAGGATTATGTCGCCACCCGCATGAGCCTGCGCGCCCATCCCATGGAGCTTTTACGCCCCAACATGCCGGGGCTGACGCTGCATTCGGCGCTGGCAACGACGCCGCAAAGACGCGTCAGTATCTCAGGCCTCGTCATCACCCGCCAGCGCCCCGGTACCGCTTCCGGCGTCATCTTCCTGACGCTGGAAGACGAGACCGGCGTTTCCAATGTGGTTGTCTGGAAAAAGGTCTATGAACGTTTCCGCCGCACGGTGATGGGCGGCCGCCTCCTGAAGGTGACGGGCAAACTGCAGCGCGAAGGTGTTGTCGTCCATATCATTGCCGAAACCATCGAGGATTGTTCCTGGCGCCTGTCCGAACTCGGCCATCCGATGGACGACGCCATCGGCGTCAACGATCCGAAAGCCGACGCCACGCCGCGCCGGGTCAAGCTCCAGCCCCGCGCCCGCCACCCGCGCGAACAGGCCAAGAAGCTGTTCCCGAGCCGCGATTTTCATTGAGACAGGTCATATTCCCCAACGACATCAAGAGATTGCAAGCTGTTACGAATCATGCAAAAGCGCAATTATTATTGACAGAGAAAGGTTATTCATGTCCCTGGATACGACCGCCGAAAACGCCAACACGCTCGCCTATTGCAACGTCTGCGGCACCCAGATGGCCACCACGGCCCAGTCATGCCCGAAATGCGGTGCGCCCAATGGGCTTGCCGCCCAGCAGGTTTCCAGCAAGACCATGGTCGCGGCAGCCCTGCTTTGCTTCTTCCTCGGAGGCCTCGGCATCCATCGCTTCTATGTTGGCAAGATCGGCACCGGTATCCTGATGCTCCTGACCTTTGGCGGGCTCGGCATCTGGACGATCATCGATTTCGTCATGATTATCGTCGGTTCGTTCCGCGACAAGCAGGGCCTGAAGCTCTCCCGTTAGGCTGATCGACATGCAACACGGCTGGAGCTTTTGCGTCCGGTGCGGCGAGAAAATCGCCTTTTCCGCACCGAAATGCCCGCATTGTGGCAGCGTGACCGCCCGTGGTCAGGCTGCTCCCGAAAACATCAGCAGCAAGAGCTACGGCACCGCCGTCGCGCTTTGCGGTGTTTTCGGCATTGTCGGCGTGCACCATTTCTACATCGGCAATATCGTGCACGGATTTATCGATTTCGGACTGTTTGCGGCGACCGTTTTCTTCTATCTGGCCGGCGCAGCATCAGCCGATGGCGGGTTTCTGGCCATTGCCGGGCTCTGCTTCCTGGCCGATGTGGTGCACACGATTTTCGTGTTCTTTCGCCTGATCGTCGGAAAACAGCATGATGGCGCGGGCAGGCTGATCGCCATACCGTCCGGCTGAAAAGCCGTCCGGTTCCCGGCCTTGCGCAAACAGCCCTGACGGCTGTTTGCGCAAGGCGACTTTCGTCGCACGCGTCAGGTCGAAACGCGTCACCCTCTGACACTGTCAATCGGTCAGAGCGACCCGCAGCGGATAGGTTCCGCGATGCATAAGCGGATCGAGCGGCCCATCGATATGACCGAGCCGAATCAGGTCGTTGCGAAACTGGTAGTCTGCGTAAAAGAAGGCCAGATTTCCCCAGCCGAGGAAATAGCAGAGATCACCCGGCGTCTCGTCCGAAAATGGCGCAAGGCCACCTTCATCGAGACGGCGCGGCAGGTGGGCAATCTTCTCATTGTTGGAAAAATCCTCGATCGTCAGTTCCAGCGGCAGCATCGAAACCAGATCGCGGACCGTCGGATTATCGAACAGCGTATACGTCACGATCTGATCATCGAAGCGGCATTGCAGCTTCAGCGAACCGTCCTGGGCGCGCAGGATCGAAGGCAGCAGAACAGTCGCAGACGCTCCGGCAAGAAAGCTGCGGCGGTTCACAAAGCGGGATCGTGTCTTCATCACATGGCTCCATCGGTTTCTGTCGGGGCAAGGATTACGCTGATTTGCGAAAGCGCCGGTCAGGCCCGCTCGCTCTATTAGCAGGAAATACTGAAAATGGCGCATCAAAGACAGGTGAAGCGGCATTCATGAATTTCCTTCATCACCACAATGAAGAGAGCCCGACTAATCCGAACCTCGCCGGGAACCATATAAGCCGGGAAGGAAAACAAACCCGCCAGGAGAACGCATTTTGACCCGTGAAATTCCCCAGGAAGGCTCGCATAACGAAATCGCCGATACCGGCCGTCGCACCCTTTTGAAGGCCGCAGGCGCCGGCGCCGTGGCGTTCGGAACAGCGTCCCTCGTTGCCGCTTCGGCATCCGCCCAGACCACAACAACAGAAACGGACGAGACAATGACGACAGAATGGGACAAGACCTTTCCGAAAAGCGACAAGGTTGACCACGAAAAGGTCTCCTTCACCAACCGCTACGGCATCACGCTTGTCGGCGACCTCTACATGCCGAAAGAGCGTGCGGACGGCCAGCTTCCGGCAATCGCCGTTGCCGGCCCGTTCGGCGCGGTCAAGGAACAGGCTGCCGGTCTTTACGCCCAGACGATGGCCGAACGCGGCTTCGTCACGGTCGCCTTCGACCCGTCCTATGTCGGTGAAAGCGGCGGCGAACCGCGCAGTGTCGCCTCGCCGGACATCAACACCGAAGATTTCATGGCCGCAATCGATTATCTCGGCCTGAATGACAATGTCGACCGCGAGCGCATCGGCATTATCGGCATTTGCGGCTTCGGCGGCATGGCATTGAACGCTGTCGCAGCCGACAAGCGCGTCAAGGCCGTTGCCACCACCAGCATGTACGACATGTCGCGCGTGATGGCGAAGGGTTACTATGACGCCCTGACCGACGAACAGCGCGCCGAGGGGCTGCGCCAGATGAGCTATCAGCGCTGGGACGATGCGAAAAGCGGCGAGCCGGCGCTGGCCGGCGGCCTGCCCGACAGCCTCGACGGCATCGATGATCCGGTCATCCGCATGTATTACGGCTACTACAAGACCGAGCGCGGTTATCACCCCCGTTCGGTCAACTCCAATGCCGGCTGGACCGTGACCAATCCGCTGTCCTTCATGAACATGCCGCTTCTGACCTATGTCGACGAAATCTCGCCGCGTCCGATGCTGGTCATCGCGGGTTCGGAAGCACATTCGCGCTATTTCACCGAGGACGCCTACAAGGCGGCTGCCGAACCGAAGGAAATCATGATCATCGATGGCGCCGATCACGTCGATCTCTACGACCAGACCGACATCATCCCCTTCGACAAGCTGCAGGGCTTCTTCGAACAGCACCTCGCATAACCACAATAAAAATGCCTGCCGGAGCCCCTCCGGCAGGCACGAGACTGCCGACGGGGCCATACCTTTTTACGAGCATCATCCCCGTCTATTGAAGACCGGCGGAAACCGTGGGGCGAAATGACCGCGAGACGGCCGCCATATACGCCTCTTGACCAACTAGGACATTTGTCCTAATCATAATATCCCAGTGAGGATCGGTCAAAATGGCAAACCCAACAACGCGCAATCTGATTGTCGAAAAGGCCGAGGCGCTGTTCTACGAGGGCGGGTTCGAAGCAACATCGTTTGCCGACATCGCGTCAGCCGTCGGCATCTCGCGCGGCAATTTCTATCACCATTTCAAATCCAAAGATGACATTCTGGACGCCGTTATCTCAAGGCGGCTGGAGACGACCCGTGCGATGCTTGAACGCTGGGAGGCGGAAGACGGCGAGCCGCGACGGCGTATCCGCGCTTTTATCCACATCCTCATCAGCAACCGGGCAAAGATCATGCTCCATGGATGCCCAGTGGGAACGCTCTGTTCGGAACTTGCCAAGCTCGACCACCATCTCATGAGCCGCGCCACCGAAATCTTCATGTTGTTTCGCAATTGGCTTGCCCGCGCGTTTTCAGATCTTGGAGCGGGCGACCGCAGCGATGACCTGGCGCTTCAGGTGCTCACATGGTCACAAGGCGTTGCTGTGATGGCAAGCGCCTTTCGTGATGAAACCTATATCCGCAAGGAAGTCGCCGGAATGGACGACTGGCTCGCGGCCCTGCCGGAAACAATTCCTTCTCTCTTGCCACGGAGCCTGTGATGTTCGTCACCCTACTGAAATTTTCCGACAACCGATCCGAAGCGCCTCAGTTCATGGCCGATCACAATGCCTGGATCGCCAAAGGTTTTGCAGAAAATGCCTTCATCTGTGTCGGCTCACTTGCCGAACAAGGTGGCGGCGCCGTGCTCGCCCACGGCGAAAGCCGGCAGGCGCATGATGCCCGCATTGCAGAGGACCCGTTCGTGGTCCACGGCATTGTCACTGCCGAGACCTTCGAGATCGATGCAAAACGAACATCAGACGCGCTCAGCTTTCTCAAACCAGCGGCTTAGAGGCAGATCGAGCGGTATTTATACCGCTCATATCTTAGCCAGCGCCGCCAGCGCTTCAACACAGGCAGCAGCCGCTTCGCGGCCCTTGTTATGGCTGTCGTCCGCACATCGGGCAAAGGCCTGCTCGGCCGTATAAGTAGTCAGAATGCCGAAAGAGGCAGGCACGCCGGTTTCGAGCGAGACCTGCATCAGCCCGTGGGCGGCAGCTTCCGAAATATATTCGAAATGCGCCGTTTCCCCCTTGATCACCGCGCCGAGGCAGACAACGCCGTCAAACTTGCCGCTCAGCGCCAGTTTTTTCGCCACCAGCGGCGTCTCGAAAGCCCCCGGAACCTCGAAGATATCGGCATCGGCAACCGGTGCGCCGCGTTCCGACAGCTCGGCTTGCGCGCCTTTGAGAAGGCCGCTCGTGACCTTTTCGTTGAAGCGGGAAATGACGATCGCGATACGGTGAGACACAGAGAATTTCCTTTCAGAATCAAAAGTCGGGAGTGATGCTGGCGCGCGGCGCTTACGGCAGGATATGGCCGAATTTTGTGCGCTTTGCCGCCAGATAGGTTTCGTTGAAGGGGTTTGTTGCCGTGATCAGCGGCACCCGTTTCTCGATCGACAGGCCCGCCCGCTCCAGGGCCTCGGGCTTTTCCGGATTGTTGGACAGCAGCCGCAGGCGCGAGATGCCCAGGCTTTTCAGAATATGGACGGCAGCGTGATAATCGCGGGCATCGGCCGGCAGGCCAAGCGCCAGATTGGCCGCATGGGTGTCGAGCCCCTTTTCTTCCTGCAGGCCGTAAGCGCGGATCTTGTTGGCAAGGCCGATACCGCGCCCTTCATGGCCCTTGAGATAGACGATCACGCCGCCCTCTTCGCCGATCATCGCCATGGCCTGATGCAATTGCTCGCCGCAGTCACAGCGAAGCGAGCCGAAAACATCGCCGGTCAGGCATTCGGAATGCACACGCACAAGCGGCGCATTGCCGAGCGGCCCTTTCACCAGCGCCAGATGTTCGGTTCCGTCGATCAGGCTCCTGAACGCATGCGCCTTGAAGCCTGCGACGGCCGTGGGCAGTTCTGCCCGGGCAACTTCCTCGACGAGAATTTCGGTCCGCATGCGGTATTCGGCAAGCTCCCGGATAGTCAGGAGCGGCATGTCGTGGGTTTTCGCAAAGGTTTCCAGATCGGGCCGGCGCGCCATCTCGCCATCGTCGCGCATCACCTCGCAGATGACGGCAGCCGGATTGAGCCCGGCAAGGCGCGCCAGATCGACCGCCCCTTCGGTATGGCCGTCACGCACCAGAACGCCGCCATCGGCCGCGCGCAGCGGAAACATATGGCCGGGCGAAACGATATCGGACGGCACGGCCTGAGGGTTGGCAGCCGCGGCGATGGTGCGGGCGCGCTCGGCCGCCGAAATGCCGGTGGAAATGCCTTCCGCCGCCTCGATGGAAACGGTGAACGCCGTTTCGTGGCGCGCGCGGTTGTTTTGCACCATTGGCTTGAGGCCCAGCCGGTCGACCTGTTCGCCCGTCAGCGTCAGGCAGATCAACCCGCGTGCATGTTTCGCCATGAAATTCACGGCCGCCGGCGTGGCGAAATCGGCAGCGACAACGACATCGCCCTCATTCTCGCGGGTTTCGTCATCGACCAGCAGCACCATGCCGCCGGCTTTCAGTGCAGCAAGGGCCTTTTCCACCGCAGAGGCGGTCAGATTGCGTTCCATCTTGGTCATTCTTGTTCTCCGGGCGGAAAGATCGCCTCGTTCAGGTCGTCAAATTCGTTGGCGCGGCGGAAGATGCGAACCCGGTCGGGGTCGCCTTTGCGGATATGGACATGCTCGTCCCACAGCCCGTTTTCCAGCACCGAGGAGGTCAGCGAGGGGCCGGCTTCGACCAGCACTTCCAGTACGCCACGTTCGCCGAGCATTTGCAGACTGTCCGTCAGGTTTTCGGATATGACGACGGAAAAGCCGCGCGCTTCAGCCGCCGCGATATAATCCGCCGGAACCCTTCCCCGCCGGTCGAGGATCGCCAGCACACGCTGCTTGCCGGCAAAATCGGGAACCCGCCGAACGGTCAGTTCGGGATGATCGGCGAGGATCGTGCCGGACCCCGTCAGGATCGCATCGGCGCGGCGGCGCAGGCGATGGGCAAGCGTCAGGGATGCGGGCGAGGTAAAGGTTTTGGCACCGGCAGGCGGCACCATATTGCCATCGGCATCGACCGCCTGCTTGACCGTGACCCAGGGCAGCCCGGTGACCGTCTGCTTTGCAAAGGGCGCGATCAACCGGGATGACAGAAGCGCCAGCTGCCGGGCCCGCTCATCGGCCATCGCACCGGCAAAGGTGACCAAAAGCCCGGCGGCGGCAAGCCGGGCCGCACCGCCGCCCGTCACACCCGGATTGGGATCGGGGGCGCCGATGACCACGCGCCGGGCCGGCGTTGCCAGGATGGCATCGGCACAGGGCGGCGTGCGGCCGTGATGATTGCAGGGCTCAAGCGTGACGACAACGGTGTGAACCCGGCTGACAAGTCCCGCCGCGCGCGCTTCGGCAATGGCCGCGGCCTCCGCATGCGGGGCTCCGGCCTTGCGGTGAAACCCTTCGGCAAGCACCACGCCGGCGGCATCAAGCAGCACGCAGCCAACGGGCGGATTGGGCGATGTTGCGCCGGCAAACCGCACGGCACCCTCAATGGCGCGGGCGAGCGCGGCCGTCACGACGGCGGCATTCAGATTTTCTGCGGCGGGGTATATGCCCATGCTTTCGCCTCATCATTCGACAAAGACGCCATGCAGGGCAAAAAGCGGGGAAAACACGCATTGCGCCCACAATATGGGATACAATGCGCACCTTGGCACACGCTGTTCTCTTCCATCCGGACTTTAACCGTCGGCTCCGGAATCACACCGGATCTGCTGACCTTCGATTATCAGGAGTTTTCCCTTAAATCGAAGCGCTCGCGGGCTGATGCTCGAAAAGAGCAATTACCGCCGGTGGGGAATTGCACCCCGCCCTGAGAACGTCGCCGACCGGACTTCCGGCCGACGCAATAAACTTAGACACGCGATTTAAATTTGACAAGCGTGAATTTGTGAACAGCCCGTCACGCCCGAAACCCGGCCCGCCAATGCGGTCACACAACGCAGCTGTTCGCCCCGGCAGCGCGAAAGCCTGCTGACGCCGGCCTTCACCTTGCCGGAGCGGCACGTCCTCAGCGGCTGAGCGCCGCAACGATGCCGCGCAATTCGGCAAGCCCCTTCAGGCGGCCGATCGCCGGGTAACCCGGCTGAGCCTTACGGTTCTGGTCATCGAGAATGTCGAGACCGTGATCCGGGCGGAAGGGAATATTCCAGTCGACCCGGCCCGCTTCGCGACGCCGCTTTTCCTCTGCAAGCGCTGCAGCAACAAGCGCGACCATATCGGTATCGCCGCCGAGATGTTCCGACTCGTAGAACGATCCCTTGATGTCGCCGGTCTCGCGGTGAACATTGCGCAGATGCAGGAAATGCACGCGATCGCCAAGCCGCTCCATCATGCCCGGCAGGTCGTTGTCCGGGCGCGCGCCGAGTGAACCGGAGCAGAGCGTAATCCCGTTTGCGGGCGTGTCGACTGCGTCCATCATCATCTTGTAGTCGGCTTCCGTCGACATCACGCGCGGCAGGCCGAGAAGGCCGAAGGGTGGATCATCGGGATGGCAGCAAAGCCTGAGACCGAGCTTTTCGGCAACGGGCGCAACCTCCTCGAGAAAGGCGGTGAAATTGGCGCGCAGCCCGTCCGGCGACATCGCGGCATATTCGCCAAGATGGTGGCGCACATCTTCCAGCGTGAAGCTTTCGGCAGCCCCGGGCAGGCCGAAAACAATGTTTCTGGCAAGCAACTGCTTGCGCGCATCGTCCATATCGGCAAAACGGCGCGCCGCCTCATCGCGGATTGCTTCGGGAAAATCCTCGGCCGCGCCCTTGCGCTTAAGAACATGAATATCGAAAGCGGCAAAATCGGCATAGTCGAAGCGCATGCAGGTTGCACCCGACGGCAGGCGCCAGGCGAGGTCGGTCCGGGTCCAGTCGAGCACCGGCATGAAATTGTAGCAGATCGTCTCGATGCCGGCGCGGCTGAGATTTGCGAGGCTGACCTTGTAGTTTTCGAGATGCGCGCGCCAGTCGCCCTTCTGCTTCTTGATATCTTCCGAAACAGGCAGGCTTTCGACCACTTCCCATTTGAGACCCGAAGGGGTGCCGTCGGCCATGACCGCCAGCTCCTGCTGCCGTTTGGCGATCTCTTCCGGCGTCCAGACCGCGCCTGTGGCCACGTGGTGAAGTGCGGTCACCACACCCTCCACGCCCGCCTGCAGCATGTCATCGACGGATACCCGGTCCAAAGGACCGAACCAGCGCCAAGTCTGCCTCATCATTCTCTCCCTGAGCATATGCGTTATTGCGGCCAAACCTAAGCGAGAAGGTTCGCCCTGTCATACGAAATCACTAGCACCAAATTAGATTGTTGACTAGTATGGAAGTATGGTGCAGACTGAAATTTATCGGGAGGTTCAGACATGTTGCCAGAGACAATAGCCACCAGCATCGCACCGGGCGCACCGGTCGGATCGCAGCTGCACGGCATTCTGCGCGACCTGATCATCCACAATGAACTGCCGCCAGGCTCCCGGCTTTCGGAATCGGAACTGGCAGCACGGTTCGCCGTCAGCCGCCAGCCCGTGCGCGAGGCCTTCATCAAGCTTTCCGAAGAAGGGCTGCTTGAGGTCCGTCCGCAACGCGGCACTTTCGTGCGCCGTATTTCGCAGGCCGCCGTCATGGATGCCCGTTTTGTCCGTGAGGCAATCGAGGCGGATATCGTCAAGCTTCTCGCCGCCGATCCCGATGCCGGACTGGTGGATGAATTGCGGCGGCAGCTTAAGGAACAGAGCGAAGCGGCAACCCGGGATGCCAGCCGGTTCATCCAGCTCGACGAACTGTTTCACAAGACCCTTGCCGATGCCGCCGGCAAGGCAAGGGCCTGGGCGCTCATAGAGGGCCTGAAGGTACAGATGGACCGGGTGCGTTATCTCAGCCTTCTGCGCTTTCCGATGGTCAAGCTGACCGCCCAGCACAAAGCCATTGTCGACGCCATCGGCGCCGGCGATCCACAGGCCGCCGAACGTGCCGTTCGCGGACATTTGCAGGAGATCCTGAGCGATCTTCCCGCCATCTTTGAGGAAAAGCCTGAATTTTTCGAAGCTCCGGGGCGTCAGGCCGCCCCGAACTCCAACGTCTGATAGGGAGGACGACATGACACATTTCACCAAACTGGGCAGCATTGCACTGGCCGGCCTTGCCGCCAGCCTTCTCGCCGGTTCTGCGCTGGCCGCCGACTATACGCTGAACGTCAATACGGCGCTGGCCACCAATGACCCGCTCTACAAGGGCCTCGAAGCGTTCCGCGACAATGTCGCCGAAGCCTCCGACGGCGCGCTCGAGGTGCGGCTGTTTCCGAATTCCCAGCTCGGCCCCGATGAGGACGTGCTCGAGCAGGCTCGCGCCGGCGCTCCCGTTGCCGTTGTCGTCGATGGCGGACGCCTTGCCGTTTTCGTGGATGAGTTCGGTGTGCTCGGTGCGCCCTATCTCGCCAACGGCTATGAGGGTATCCGCAAGGTTGTCACGTCCGACCTCTTCGACGAGTGGGCCGAAAAGCTGCATGACGATGCCGGCCTTGATGTGCTGAGCTTCAACTGGTGGCAGGGTGAACGCCACCTTCTGACCAATGTGGAAATCACCGGTCCGGAAGACCTTTCGGGCATCCGCATGCGCACGCCGGGCGCACCGGTATGGACCGGCACGATCGAGGCCATGGGCGCAACCCCGACGCCGCTGCCCTGGGGCGAGGTCTATTCCGGCCTGTCCTCCAAGGTCATCGATGGCGCCGAAGCCCAGCTTCCCGCCGTTGTCGGCGCCAAGCTCGACGAGGTCATCACCTATGTCACCAAGACCGGCCACATCAACCTGATCACCGGCCTGATCACCTCGGCGGCATGGGTCGATTCGCTTCCCGAAGACCTGCAGACCGTTCTGCATGAAGAAGCGCTGAAGGCTGGCGACATCGCCTCCTATGGCACGCAGGACGCGCTTGAAAGCCTCGAGGCACAGCTGGTCGAAAGCGGCGTCACCGTCAACGAAATCGACGTGACACCGTTCCGCGAAGCAACCGCCGTTGTTTACGACGACCTTGGTTACGGCGACCTGCGCGACCAGCTTCAGGCGATTGCAGCCGAATAAGGATCGCGGCTGCAATATCGCATCCAATCAGACGGGCCGTGCTGTCAGCGATGGCACGGCCCGTCGAAAGCAAACAGATTTCCGACGTTTTCGGAGACATCGGGCGCCGGAAGCAGAACAAAAACAGCGTTGACGAACATTTACCGACCCGCTCCTGGCGCAATGCTCGTCAAACATATCCGGAGGGGGCACCATGCCCGGTTTCCTCGCTAAGATCGAATACGTGGCAGGCGCAACCCTGCTCGCCGTCATCACCATGCTTGTGTTTATCGCCGCCACCATGCGGTTTTTCGGCCACCCGCTGATCTGGTCGGTCGACCTGGCGCAGCTTCTGTTCATCTGGCTCTGTTTCATCGGCGCCGCCCGCGCCCTGCGCGAACGTGGCCATCTGGGCGTCGACTACCTGGTGCGCCCGCTGCCCTTCCGCTACCGGCTGTGGCTGGAAACGGTGCTGGCTGGCATTTTCATCGGGTTCCTGATGCTTCTGGCGGTCGAGGGTTACGATCTGACCATGCTCAACAAGGAGCGTCAGTTCGGCGATTCCGGCTTGTCCTATGCCTGGGTCACCATCGCGGTTCCGGCCGGCTGCGTCATGCTGTCGGTCTCCATCCTCGGCAATCTCGTTCAGGCCTGGCGCCACGCAAAGCAGGAGCAGTTCTTCATCTTTGCCCGCAAGGCGACCGAGGATGAGCCGGTCATCGAAACCAGCGCGACGGAGTAAACATCATGGCCCTTATCGGTATCGTATTTTTCGCGCTGATGCTGGTCGGTGCACCGATTGCCTTTGCGATCGGCATCTCCGGGTTCACCTTTTTCCTGACCTCCGATGTCATGCCGGTGTCGATCGGCGTTCAGAAGATCGCAACGGTCTCGCAGAGCTTTCCGCTTCTGGCCGTTCCCTTCTTCGTTCTGGCCGGACATCTGATGAACGAAAGCGGCATCACCGACCGGCTGTTCCGCTTTTCCAAGGTGGCTGTCGGCTGGATGGCCGGCGGTCTCGCCCAGGTCTCCATCATTCTGTCGACCCTGATGGGCGGCGTTTCGGGCTCGGCCGTGGCCGACGCGGCGATGGAAGCCCGTGTGCTGGGCCCGCAGATGATTTCGAATGGCTATTCCAAGGGCTATTCGGCCGCCGTCATCGCCCTGTCGTCGCTGATCACATCGACCATTCCGCCGTCGATCGGGCTCATTCTATACGGTTATGTCGGTCAGGTTTCGATTGGCCGGCTGTTCATGGCGGGCATCGTTCCCGGCATCCTGATGATGGCCTTCCTGATGGTCGCCGCATGGCTGATCGCCCGCAAACGCGGTTACGTCATGAAGGAAATGAAAAAGCCCACGGGCGGTGAACTCGGTTCGGCGGCATGGGGCGCAAAATGGGCGCTGCTCTTCCCCGTCCTGCTGATCGGCTCCATCCGCGGTGGCCTGTTCACGCCCTCGGAAGTCGGCGCCTTTGCCGTTGTCTATGCCATTCTGGTGGGGCGGTTTGCCCATGGCGACATGACGTTCGAGGCGATCAAGCGCGCCTTCGGCCATGCGCTTTCCGATATCGGCCTGATCATGCTGATCATCCTGATGTCGGGCATGATCGGGTTTGCCATCATCTTCCTGCAGGTGCCGCAGCACGTTGCCGGGTTCATGCTGGAAAGCCTGGCCAATCCGGTTCTGATCGTTGCCGTGATCCTGATCGGCCTGTTCATCGCCGGGCTGTTTTTCGAAAGCACGATCCTGGTGCTGTTGCTGACGCCGATCCTGGTGCCGGTTGTGGTCAAGGCGGGCGTCGACCCGGTTCACTTCGGCATTCTGATGATGACCATCGTTACCTTCGGCTCGATGACGCCACCCGTCGGGGTCGCCATGTTCACGGTCTGCAGCCTGCTCGATACGCCGGTGGAGGAATATGTGAAGGAGGCAATGCCCTTCATCGCCGCCATCCTCGCGCTTGTCGCCCTGCTGCTGTTCGTACCCGGTATCGTCCTGTTCCTCCCGAACCTCATGTATGGCGGCTAGAGCGTTTCAGACTGAAATGGAAGCGTTCTGCGGCAAGGAATTTGCGCCAGAACCAAGGGCTTTGGCGCAGGGCATAGCCGAAGCTATGTCCAAGCCGAAGACCGCCGGTAATGGCGCAAATTCATGCCGCCCTTCGGGTTTGCCGAAACCGGCCATCCACTTTGTCGAAGCCCTTCGACATAGCTATGGCTATGCCGCGCGGGCTTCTTCGCGTGGAATGACCGGTTTCGGCAAACAGAACTGTTTCCATTTCAGTCTGAAACGCTCTAGCAAACCCGCCTTTTGAGGAACACCTCTGGCCGCACCGCATATGGTGCGGCCTTTTTTGTCCCGGCCCTACACCGTCTCCGGACGGACAACCCAGGTCCCGTCATCGGCAGGCCGGAACTGGGGAATATGGGCAAGTGCGTGGACAAGAGCCGCATCATCCCCCAGCACGCCCTCCCATTCCCGCGCTTCCGTCAGGATCACGCCAAGGCCGACAACCTCGCCGCCGGCCTGGCGCACCAGTTCCGCCGAACCCTTGAGGCTTGAGCCCGAGGCCACGACATCGTCGACGACGACAACCCGCCGCCCCTTGAGCAGCGGCACCGCGCGCGCATCCAGAAGCAGCCGCTGCGCGCCTTTTGACGTGATCGAGGTGATTTTCTGTTCGAGCGCCGATCCCAGATGCACCTTGGGCGACTTCTGCAGGATCACGTAGCGGTCGAGGCCCAGCGCCCGCGTCACCTCGATTGCAACCGGAATGCCAAGCGTGGCCGCGCCAACCACGATATCCGGCTTCAGCGGCGCCAGCGCGTCGGCAAGCTTCCGCCCGCAATGCGCCCCGAAACGGACCCCGAGATCGATCACCATCATCAGCGAAATCGCAAGATCGGGCTTTATGGCAATGAGCGGCAATTCGACCGGAAAACCATCCACCGAAACGGTGTGGCGCTGACTGGTGACAACGGGCTGGAAAGGATCAGACATGGGGAGCTCCTGCGAATATGCGCAAGCCCCTGTTCACGCCCGCCGGCCCTTTAAGACGCGGGGCAGACGAAAGGTTGCTTGCGCCCGCCATCATAGGACACCGCAAAACCGCCCGCCAGCAGAAGATGGCTGAGATCACGGGCATCGGGCAGCGCGACATCGGCCACCACGCGACCGAAATACTTGTCGCCGGCGATCTGCCTGAGTTGCACGGTATCGCCTTCATGGAGGAGTGAAACGACATAATCCCGGGCAATCGATGCCGCCTGCCGCTCTGCATCGCAGGACGACCTGAGCTCCGGCGTATCGACACCGCGTATCCTCACCGAGGTCTCGACGATCTGCCCCGGCCACGGCCGCGCCGCAACGACGATCGTGTCACCATCGATCACGCGCACAACGTCCGCACGCACCGGCCCCGCGTAAACATCCGCAGCGCGGGCGGCAGGCAGCGAGAGCAGGCAGGCAAACAGGGCCGCCGACAACGGTTTCAAGACAAAGCGAATCATGAAAAGGAATTTATTCCTCAAAATTGAGGATTACAATAGGAATTATAACCTACATCAGAAATCGATGGCACGGCCCTTGATTTCCCAGTCGCCATAGCGGGCCGGGTCCAGTCCGCCGCGCCCGCCAATTTCGTTTGCCGGACGTTCGGCGGCCGCGGCAGCCTTGCGGCGCTCTTCGGCCTCGGCAAGGGCGCGCTTGGCAGCCTCCGGCAGATTTGCGCGCCGCTCTTCCTCCGGATCTGTTGCCGGCAGTTCGGAACCTGAGGTCAAGGCAGCAAGCTGTTCTGCCGAAGGCATGCCGTCTGCCTGGCTATCCCGGCTTTCGTTATCGGCGGTCTTGTCCGTCCTGTCTTTCTCGCTCATTTCAAAAACTTTCTGCCATACTGCGCGAACCGGGGCGCAGGAATATTGATATATGATCGACTGTGCCCCACTTATAGTCGGATTTCGAGTCCAGCATATAGTCGGACTTTGCGTCCAGTATAAGGTCCCATTCGCTTCTGGAGACATCAAGATGAATCTTGTTCGCACTGCCATGCTGATTGCCTTCATGACGGCGCTGTTCATGGCCATCGGCTTCATGATCGGCGGCAGGGCCGGGATGATGATCGCGCTCATGATCGCCGCGGGCATGAACCTGTTTTCCTTTTGGAATTCGGACAAGATGGTGCTGCGCATGTACGGGGCGCGGGAGGTCGATGCTGCAAGCGATCCGGAATATTACAACCTCATCCGCGAACTGGCGCACCGCGCCGGCCTGCCGATGCCCAAAGTCTATCTCTACGACAGCCCGCAGCCGAACGCGTTTGCAACCGGACGCAGTCCGCAAAACGCCGCCGTTGCCGCCTCGACGGGCATCCTGAAAATGCTCTCGCGCGAGGAACTGGCGGGCGTCATGGCCCATGAGCTTGCCCATGTGCAGCACCGCGACACGCTGACCATGACCATCACCGCCACGCTGGCCGGCGCGATTTCCATGCTCGGCAATTTCGCCTTTTTCTTCGGCGGCAACCGCAACAATCCGTTCGGTTTCGTCGGCGTGCTGGTCGCCATGATCGTCGCGCCGCTGGCAGCCGGGCTGGTGCAGATGGCCGTCAGCCGCACACGGGAATATTCGGCCGACAAGCGCGGCGGCGAGGTGTGCGGCAACCCGCTGTGGCTCGCCTCCGCACTGCGCAAGATCGCCCACGGCAATGAAGTCATCCATAATGAACGGGCCGAGCGCAACCCGGCCACGGCGCACATGTTCATCATCAATCCGCTGTCGGGCCAGAACATGGACAACCTGTTTTCCACCCACCCGAATACGGAAAACCGCATTGCCGCCCTTCAGCAACAGGCCGCTCAGATGGGCGCGACCTCGACGGCAGCGCCCGGGCCTGCTAAGGCGACCCGCAGATCGCGTTCGGTGCCCGATACCGGCCGCAGCAATGGCGGTGCGCCGCCCTTCAAAGGTCCCTGGTCTTGAATGATGACATGAAACGAACGGGTGCAAAAAAAGCCCGTTCGCAAAATCCCGGCCCCGCGCCCGAGAAAAAGCCGGGCTATGCCCCACGCGCCGCCGCCTCGAAAATCCTCGCCGCCGTTGTCGACCGCAAGACGCCGCTTGACGGCATGCTCGACAGCGAGCACGGCAATGGTGCCTATCGCAGCCTTTCGGCAGCGGATCAGTCGCTCTGCCGCGCGCTGGTGCTGACCTCGCTGCGCCACAAGCCGATGCTCGATGCCGCCATCGCCCGTCTGCTCGAACGGCCGTTGCCCTCGGGCGCGCGTGCGCTGGCCCATGTGCTGACGATTGCCGCCGCACAGATCCTCTATCTCGATATTCCCGATCATTCCGCTGTCGATATCGCGGTCGAACAGGCCGGTGCGGACCCGCGCAACAAACGGTTTGCCGGCCTCGTCAATGCTGTGCTCCGCCGGCTTTCGCGGCGGAAGGACAAGACGCTTGCCGAGCTTGAAAACCTGTCACCGATCCCCGACTGGTTCCGCGAACGGCTCGTTGAAGTCTATGGCGCGGAAAAGGCCTTCGCCATCGGCCGGGCGCAGCTGACCCCGCCCAGCATCGACATTTCGGTCAAATCCGATGCCGAAGGCTGGGCCGAAAAGCTCGGCGGCACGGTGCTTTCGACGGGCACGATCCGCCTCGACAAACCATCCGGCGCGGTGACCGGGATGGAGGGCTTTGACGCCGGCGAATGGTGGGTGCAGGACGCCGCCGCCGCAATTCCGGCGCGGCTTTTCGGCGATCTGACGGGCAAACGCGTCATTGACCTCTGCGCCGCGCCCGGCGGCAAGACGGCGCAGCTCATTCTTCAGGGTGGAGATGTGACCGCGCTGGAACGTTCGAAAAGCAGGCTCAGACGCCTTGAGCAGAACCTCGAACGCCTGAAGCTTTCGGCGGAGACGATCTGCGCCGACATGATGGAATACCAGCCCGAAACGCTTTTCGACGCCGCCCTTGTGGATGCGCCCTGTTCGTCGACGGGCACCGTCCGCCGCCATCCGGACGTGCTCTGGACCAAGGATTTCGCCGATATCGAAAAGTTGGCCGATGTGCAGTATGCCATGCTCAACCGTGCACTCGCCATGGTTCGCCCCGGCGGCATCGTGATCTTTTCCAACTGCTCGCTCGACCCGCTGGAAGGCGAGGCCAATGTGGCCCGGCTGCTTGCGGAAAGAGAAGATGTCGAACGCGCGGCGTTCCCGCCGGAGACCACCGGACCGATCAGTCATCTGCTTAATGCCGACGGCGCGATCCGCACCACGCCTGCCGACATGCTTGACGGCGCGACCGGTCTCGACGGCTTTTATGCAGTGGCGATCCGGAAGCTCTGACACCATTTTCGCGCCAAGTTCTTGAATTAAACGCCGTAATCATGCATTCCCGCATATAAGAAAAACAATATCTGCGCGTTAAGCAGACCTTCAGCCTCTTCGGTTATGCCGGAAAGTTGAACCGTCGCAGCGACAATGCGCGAGGAAACAAACAGGCAGGGTGCGTCTTTGGGCTTTCCGGTTTCGGAAATCTGGCGTTATGCGTCTCTATACTGCCGGGAAACGCTTGTGCGCGGCCGCGCGCTGGTGCTCTCGGCATGGCTGCCGCTGTGCCGTTTTTCCCCCGGCCGCCGCGCCGCGCGTCTTCTCGTTGCACCGACCGACCTCAGGATCGCCGATCCGCTGGAGGCGGAAGACCTGCTGGAAGGCCGTTTCTCGCTTGCAGGTGCTGTGCTCGAAACTGGTGGCCGGCCGGCCTTCTCATTCGACATGCCAAGCGTCGCCTTCGAACAGGAACTGGCAAGTTTTTCCTGGCTCAGGCATCTCAGAACCCGGCGCAGCGAGGATGCCAATATCTTTGCCCGCGCCGCGGTGCTGAGCTTTCTGCGCCGCCACCGCGCGGTGCGCGGGCCCGTGTGGCAGACCGATGCAACGGTCTGGCGGCTGAGCGCCTGGCTTTCGCACTCCACAATCGTTCTCAAGGGGGCCGACACCGGTTTCTATCGCCGTTTTGTCGACCAGATCGCACGCCATGAACGGGTTCTCAGGGGCCGCTACCGGGCCCTGCCGCGCGACGAAACCCGCTTGCAGGCGGCAATCGTGCTGGCGATGACCGCGATCAGCCTTGACCTTTCCGATCACCGCAAGCGCGAGGCCGCGCGCCGGCTCGACGAAGAGCTGGAACGGCAGATCCTGCCCGATGGCGGCCATATCGCCCGCAGCCCCGATGCGCTGGTCAGCATCCTGCTGCGCCTGTTGCCGCTGCGCCAGACCTATATCAATCTCGACCA
The DNA here is from genome assembly GCF_040545495.1 of Martelella mangrovi. Lineage (NCBI taxonomy): Bacteria > Pseudomonadati > Pseudomonadota > Alphaproteobacteria > Hyphomicrobiales > Aurantimonadaceae > Martelella > Martelella mangrovi. The sequence goes on along the minus strand of NZ_JBEPLY010000006.1, from coordinate 74,214 downwards.
GATACTGCCGAAACGGCTGGTCCCGAGCATCGACCGCGCCTATGCCGCACTCAACTTCTTTCGCCATCGCGACGGCGATCTTGCGCTTTTCAACGGCACCGGACTGGTGCCGGGCACAGCGCTTTCCGCGCTGCTGCGCTATGACGAAACCGGCGGCGCGGTGTTCAGGGCTCTGCCCCATACCGGGTTCGACCGACTGCAGGCCGAAAAGACGACACTGATCGCCGATACCGGACGGCCGCTTTCGGTTCATCTTTCGAAGACCGCCCATGCGGGCGCTGCCGCTTTCGAGATGTCGGCCGGCAAGAACAGGTTCATCGTCAATGCCGGCGTGCCGCTGGCTGCCAGCGACGCCATCATCCGCATGGCGCGCATGACTGCTGCCCATTCGGCCGTTACGATCGACGACCGTACGGCCATGCAGTTCTCGCGCTCCGGTTTCCTCGGCCCCGTCGCCTGCGGTGGCCTGACCCGGGTCGAGAGAAGCCGCGATACCGATGAAAACGGTCACGATTGCCTCATCATGCAGCATGACGGCTACCTCAACCGCTTCGGGCTGATGTTCCAGCGAAGACTCACCCTGTCGCCGGATGGATCGGAGATCACCGGGACAGACGGTTTCCGTCGCAGGAATGAGCAGATGCCGGCGCACAACGACCGGAATATCGCCATTGCCCGCTTTCACCTGCACCCGGCGATCTGGACCATGCAGGAGGACGAAGACACGATTTTCATGACGGCGCCCGACAATGAAAGCTGGCTGTTTTCAGCCCCCGGCCTTGCGCCCGCCATCGAGGACGACCTGTTCTTTGCGGCAAGCGCGGGCCAGACCGCTTCGCGCCAGATCGTGATTGCCTGGACGGTCGGCGAACACCCTGATATCCATTGGCGCATGAACCGCCTGAGCTGACGGTTTCACATTTGCCGAAGGCGTGCTAGAGCGGGCCATCCGCAATCGACCTTGCAGAAAAATGTGTTTGCTGTTGCGTGTACAGCCTGCCGCAACAGCGCTTGTCTGAAGGACCTCGTCATGGCCGTCGCCTCGAAAAAAATTCCCGCTCCCGATCTCGTCGAAATCAAAACCGCGCTCCTGTCCGTCTCCGACAAGAGCGGCGTTGTTGAATTTGCCAGCGCGCTTGCCGCCCGCGGCATACGCCTGCTTTCGACCGGCGGCACCCACAAGGCGCTTGCCGACGCCGGGCTTCAGGTTACCGATGTGTCGGCCGTAACCGGCTTTCCGGAGATCATGGACGGCCGCGTGAAGACGCTGCACCCCAAGGTTCATGGCGGCCTTCTCGCCATTCGCGATGACGAAGAGCATCAGGTCGCAATGCGCGAACACGGCATTGACGGCATCGACCTTGCCGTCATCAATCTCTACCCCTTCGAAGAAGTGCGCGCGGCCGGCGGCGATTATCCGACGACGGTGGAAAATATCGATATCGGCGGCCCGGCGATGATCCGCGCGGCGGCCAAGAACCATGCCTATGTCGCCGTTGCCACCGACCCGGAAGATTATGGCGCGATCACCGAAGCGCTGGATGCCGGCAACGGCGCCCTCCCCTATGCGCTGCGCGAGACCCTTGCCGCCCGCGCCTATGCCCGCACCGCCGCCTATGATGCGGCGATCTCCGGCTGGTTTGCCGAAGCACTCGAGATCGAAAATCCGCGCCACCGGACCCTTGGCGGCACGCTCAGGCAGGAAATGCGCTACGGCGAAAACCCGCACCAGTCCGCCGCCTTCTATGTTACCGGCGACAAGCGCCCGGGCGTTGCCAATGCCGTCCAGCATCAGGGCAAGCAGCTTTCCTACAACAATATCAACGACACCGACGCCGCCTTCGAACTGGTGGCGGAGTTCTCGCCGGAAATCGCGCCGGCTTGCGCGATCATCAAGCATGCCAACCCCTGTGGCGTGGCGCGCGCCGATACGCTGGTGGAGGCCTATCACCGCGCACTTTCCTGCGACAACCAGTCAGCTTTCGGCGGCATTGTCGCCCTGAACCAGACGCTGGACAGCGAGACGGCCGGCGAGATCGTCAAGCTTTTCACCGAAGTCATCATCGCCCCCGACGCCGATGAAGAGGCCAAGGCGATCATCGCCGCCAAGAAGAACCTGCGCCTTCTGACCACCGGCGCGCTGCCCGACCCGCGCGCCAAGGGCTTCAACATGAAGACCGTTGCCGGCGGGTTTCTGGTGCAGGGCCGTGACACCGCCATGATCGACGAAATCGAGCTCAAGGTGGTAACCGAGCGCGCGCCGAGCGAACGTGAACTGGAAGACCTGAAAATGGCCTTCGCCATTGCCAAGCACGTCAAGTCCAACGCGATCGTCTATGTCAAGGACGGCCAGACGGCCGGCATCGGTGCGGGCCAGATGAGCCGGATCGATTCCGCCCGCATCGCCGCACTGAAGGCCGAGGACGCGGCAAAGGCCGCAGGCTGGCCCGAGCCGATGACGCGCGGCTCCGCCGTTGCCTCGGAAGCCTTCTTCCCGTTTGCCGACGGCCTGCTTTCAGCCGTCGCCGCAGGGGCCACGGCGGTGATCCAGCCCGGCGGCTCGATCCGCGATCAGGAAGTCATCGACGCGGCCAATGCCAATGGCGTGGCCATGGTCTTCACCGGCACCCGCACCTTCCGCCACTAACGTGTTTCACAGGCGGCAGTCATCATTGCCGCCTGTCGCCGCTTCCCATGAGCGGCACAAACAGTACGAGACCTGCGACAAGAAAGACCAGCAGGCTTGCCATGCCGAGATTGGGCGAGCCGGTCCAGTCGGTCAGGATCGCGAAGGCGCCGGTCGCCAGAAAGCTGGTCATCCGGCCGGTCAGCGAGAACAGGCCGAAGAACCGGCCCGCTTCCTGTCGCGCAATCCGCGTCGCCAGAAAGGCGCGCGAGCCCGCCTGAACCGGCCCGAAGGCCAGGCCGATCAACACGCCATAGGCCAGAAACACTTTTTCCGCCCCCGCGGCGAACAGGCCTGTTCCAGTTGACGGAGCAAAGCTCAGCAATCCGAAAACCGTTGCATCGCCTGTGGTCGAAACCACGCCGAGCGTCGCCGTGACCAGCATCAGAAGTGCAATCAGCACGACCGTGCACGCATTGGCCTGGCGGCCGAAACGCGAGGCGAAGAAACAGCCGAAGATCGCGGCAACGTTCAGAACAATCCCGAAAATGCCGATTTCCATGGTCGACCAGCCGAACATGCCCGCGGCAAACGCCCCGCCGAGAATGAGAATGCCGTTGACGCCGTCCATGTAAAGCATGCGGGCAATGAGAAAGCGGATCAGGACAGGCCGCCCTTTCAGCGCCGCAAGGGTCGCCTTCAGGTCCGCGAAACCGTCCGCGAGCGCCCTGCCGACCGGTTTCAGCGGCGGCCGGTCGGGAGTAAAGACGAAGAAGGGCAGCAGGAAAACAATATACCAGCAGGCGGCAAGCGGGCCGGTCAGCCTTGCCGCTTCGCCCGTTAGCGGATCGAGCCCGAACAGCGGCGCTGTTCCGAGGATCGTCAGCCCGCTTTCAGGGTCGGCGGACAGGAACACCACCACCGCAATCAGGAATACCATGCCGCCCAGATAGCCAAGCCCCCAGGCGTCGTTCGAAACGCGGTTCATCCGCTCGGGCCGGACGAGATGCGGCAGCATGGCATCGTTGAAAACGACGGAAAGCTCGGCCATGACCGTTGCAGCGATGATCAGTACCGCCGGCCAGAAATAGCCGGCTCCCGGCGCGGAAAACCAAAGCAATGCAAGGCTTGCCGCCTGAACGACCGCCATGGCCGCGATGAAACGCTTGTTGCGTCCGGCGGTATCCGACAGCGCACCGGCAAACGGTGCCGCGATTGCGACCAGAAGCCCGGCAATGGTGGCCGCGTGGGCCCAGGCAGCCTGGCCTCGCACGGGATCACTGCCCAGTTCGGACACGAAATACGGGCCGAAAATGAAGGTGACGATGACCGTGAAGAACGGCTGCGCCGCCCAGTCGAACAGCATCCAGCCCAACACGCCTGTCGGTGGCGCGCCGGAAACCGGCCCGGCATCTTTTTCCTGAAGAAGCGACAATTCAAACCATCCCCGATGACCGGATGCAGATTGCGGCTTCTTTCACTTTTGTCAAACGTCGGCGGCGTCAGTTCATGTCGCGGGCCAGATCATTCAGCAACCCGGCGGCGACCATGGTCTTGGCAATGGATGGATCGCCGGAGCGGACCAGTCGCTCGAGTTGCTCGGCAATCTGCAGCACCCGGGCCGAATGCGCCTCCTGCCAGGCTGCGACCGCATCTTCCGCATCGCCGCATTCGATGAGCGCATTGGCGGCCAGATCCCGACGGCTTGCCGAAATCTGGTCCATGGAGCGGGTCAGAGCCAGCGAATCGTAAAAATCATTCGGGTCCATGCGCGCGGCGATCGTCAGCAGCGGGGAAACATGGAAAAGCCGGGTCACGCTGAAATAGGCCCGGGCTGCCCGTTCCAGGCTCTGGCCGCTGCGGCCTGCAATCTGCAGCGCCTCCGGCACGAACATCATGCCGAGATGCCGGGCAAGACTTGCAGCAAGCGCATCGGGAACGCCCGCTTCCTTCCATCCCGCTTCCTGCTCCGACAACCACTCGGCCCGCGCATCCGGCAGAAGATCGCCGAAGCCGACCTCGAATGTGGCAAGAGCCTGTTTCAGCCGCCCGACCGCATCGGCGATTTCGCCTTCGGCAATGCCGTTGCGGATCAGAAGATGAGTCAGGATGCGGAACAGATAACGCAATTGCGTGTAGATCGCGTTCTGCGTCCGGCCATCGATCCGGCCATCGAGTGCGTGAACGGACTGCCACAGTTTTTCCATGCCGAAGCCATCGCGGGCGATGATCGCGGCCTTGACCACCTCGGCCGGCGTCGCCGCCGTGGTGTCGCAGGCACTGATGATGAATTCCGGCCCGCCGCGGTTGATCACGTCGTTTGCCAGCCGCGTGGCGATGATCTCGCGCCGCAGGCGATGTCCGCCGATATCATCGGCATAGGCATCGCGCATGCGCTCGGGGAAATAGCCGTAAAGCAGCGGCTCCATATAGGGATCGTCCGGCAGATCGCTTTCAAGCAGCTGATCGAACAGCACGATCTTGCCATAGGAAAGCAGCACGCCGATTTCCGCACGGGTCAGGCCCTGATCGGACTGCCGGCGCGAACGCAGCGCCTCGTCGTCGGGCAGGGTTTCGACGGTGCGATCGAGATGACCATCCTTTTCCAGAACCTCCATCATCCGTGACAGGGACAGCATGCTTTGAAGGCCCGCCTCGCTGCTGAGCGAGATCGACAGCGTCTGCAGATAGTTGTTTTCCAGCACGATGCCAGCCACCGCCTCGGTCATTTCGGCAAGCAGGACGTCGCGGTCTTCCCGTGTAAGCCGGCCGGCGCGCATCGCCGAGGCCAGCGCGATCTTGATATTGACCTCGACGTCGGAGCAATTGACGCCGGCGGAATTGTCGATAGCGTCGGAATTGCAGCGACCGCCCTTGAGGCCAAAGGCGATACGGCCCTTCTGGGTAACGCCGAGATTGGCGCCCTCGCCGATCACCCGCACGCGCAGTTGCTCGGCATTGACCCTGATCGGGTCATTGGCGCGGTCGCCGACCTCGGCATTGGTTTCGGTGCGCGCCTTGATATAGGTGCCGATGCCGCCGAACCAGAGCAGATCGGCCCTGGCCTTCAGGATCGCGGCGATAATGTCGAAAGGGGTATATTCCCCTTCGGCAAGATCAATCGCGGCGGCAGCCTCGGGCGTCAGCCTGACCGCCTTTTCCTTGCGCGAAATGATCATGCCGCCCGGAGACAACAGGCTTTGGTCGTAATCCTGCCAGCTTGAACGCGGCAGGTCGAACAGCCGCTTGCGCTCTGCAACCCCCTTTATCGGGTCGGGATCCGGGTCAATGAAGATATCGCGGTGGTCGAAGGCACCCACCAGCCTGATCTGCTCGGACAGCAACATGCCGTTGCCAAACACATCGCCCGACATGTCGCCGACGCCGACAACGGTAAACGGCGTGGTCTGGATATCGATGTTCATTTCCCGGAAATGCCGTTTGACCGCTTCCCAGGCGCCGCGTGCGGTAATGCCCATCTTCTTGTGGTCATAGCCGGCAGAACCGCCCGAGGCAAAGGCGTCATCGAGCCAGAAATCAGCCTCCTGCGCCAGTGCATTGGCCGTGTCGGAAAAGGTCGCCGTGCCCTTGTCGGCGGCAACCACGAAATAGGGATCGTCGTCATCCGAACACACCGTGTCCTGAGGCGGAATAACCTCACCGTCCTCGATATTGTCGGTGATCGACAGCAACGTGCGGATATAGCTCTTGTAGGCTTCGCGGCCGGCGTTGAAGATTTCTTCGCGACTGCCGCCTGCCGGCAGGTTCTTCGGATAGAACCCGCCCTTGGCGCCCACCGGCACGATAACCGCATTCTTGACCTGCTGCGCCTTGACCAGACCGAGCACTTCCGTGCGGTAATCCTGTCCGCGATCCGACCAGCGCAGACCGCCGCGCGCAACCTTGCCGAAACGCAGATGCACGCCCTCCACCTCGGGCCCATAAAGGAAGATCTCGCGAAACGGCCGCGGTTCGGGCAGGATGGCAAGCGCCCGCGAGGCGAATTTGAAGGCGAGGTTCGGGCACGGCGCGCCGTTTTCATCGGTCTGGAAATAATTGGTGCGCAGCGTCGCATCCACAAGCTTGATGAACAGCCGCAGGATCCGGTCATCATCAAGGTTCGGCACGCCCTGCAGCCCCTCGGTGATGGTTCCGCGCGCGCTCTTCAGCCCCTCGGCACGCTCCTCGTCGGAAAGCGCGGGATCGAAAGCCGTGCGGAACATCAGGAAGATCGCCCGCGCAATCACAGGATAGAGGCAGAGCGACTGGGCAATATAGCCGGCCGTGAAGCTGAGGCCGGCCTGGCGCAGATAATGCGCATAGGCGCGCAGCACATTGGCCTGATCGACATTGAGACCGGCCAGCAGCACCAGCCGGTTGAAACTGTCATTGTCGACAGTGCCGGCAGACGCCGCGATGAACGCCTCTTCAAGGCGCGCACTGTCCGCCTCGAGGTCGAAGACCACCGAACCGTCGACCAGAAGCTCCATGTCGTGCAGGATGACATCGACCGGCTCCGTATCGTCCTTTTGCAGGGCAAGTTCGAATGTGCGTTCGGAAATCACGGTAAAGCCGAGATTTTCCAGAAGCGGCACGCGCCGTGAAAGCGCCAGTTGACCGCCGGCATGGAATATCTTCAGCCGCAATTCGTCGTCGTCCGCGCCACTACGGTAAAAGGCAATGCGGAGGCCGCTTTCGGCAGCCGACGAAATCAGCTTCAGGTCGCCATAGGCATCTTCCGGCGAAAATGTCTCGTGATAGGCTTCATTGGCCTTCAGCTCCGGCGCGCCCAGACCGGCAAGCGCATTGAAGTGTTCCTCCCAGTCGGCAGCCAGCCTGGCGACTTCCGCTTCCAGTTCGGCCTGCGGCACATCGGGCGTTTTTTCCGTGCTGTGGCGGCCGATGATGATCTGCACCCGCGCCGAACGCCCCTCGGGGAAGGACGGATAATAGGCGGAAACATGGCCCTGATAGACCTCGGCGAGATAATTCCCAACCTTCTCCCGCAACCGGGAATCATAGAGATTGCGCGGAATATAGACGAGAACCGAGACGAAACGGTCAAAACCGTCGATCCGGCTCAGAACACGGATGCGCGGCCGTTCGGCAACATCCATGATCTGCTCGGCAAAATCCGTCAGCAGGGGAACAGGAACCTGAAACAGTTCGTCGCGCGGATAGGATTCCAGCGTATTCTGGAGCATGCGTCCGGCATGGCTTTTGGGCTCGAAGCCGAAATGACGCGACACTTCGGCAAGCTTTGCCCTCAAAAGCGGAATGCGCGCAGCCGACTGGGTATAGGCTGTGAAGGTGAACAGCCCGACGATGCGCAGTTCGCCGACGACCTCACCATTTTCATCGAACCGTTTGACGCCGATATAATCCATATAGGTGCGGCGGTGGACGATCGACGTGGTATTGGCCTTGGTCACCAGCAGAAGTTCGGGCCCTTCCATGAAGGCGAGAATTTCAGGGGTGGTGACCACCGGCTTCGGCCCGCGTCGCAGAACCCGCATCTCGGGATCGGCAAGAATGCCGATGCTGGATCCCTTCACACGCTCGACCCGGCCCGGACCGTCTTCATGGGTGTAGATCAGTTCACGCATGCCGAGGAAGGTGAAATTACCGTCGCGCAGCCACTCCAGAAAATGACGGGTCTCCTCGCCCGCTGCCTTCAGGGCTTCCGGCACCCGGGTCTCGAGTTCGTCCATGGCGGTTTCGAGCTTTTCAAGCATGACCGGCCAGTCGTTGACGGCAAGCCGGACATGGGCCAGCACATATTCAAGCCGCGATTTGAGCCGGGCGCGGGTATCGGGCGAAAGCGCTGCCACATGCACCTGCACATGGCTGATGCGATCTTCCGGCACATGTTCGGTTTCCGCGGAAAACGCAACGACGGGCTTGCCGGGCGTGGCGATCAGGATCGGATGGACGGCCAGCAGGATATCGGTGGTGAATTCGCCGATTTCGGCCATCACCGAATCATAGATGAACGGCATGTTGCGATCGGTAATCGCGATCACATCCGTTGCGATCTCAGGCGGCGCGGTGCCGGAAACAGGGCCGACGCTCACCCGCGCCGCACCGCCTTCGAACGCGCCAACCTCGCGCGCGGCGAAGATGGCCGAGGCTGCGAGCATATCCGCATCGTAGCGGGCAAGGTCTTCGGGACTGGCCCGCTTGAACATGGAAAACGGGTTGATAAAAGGCGCATCGGCTGCGACAGCGGCCTTCTCGGCAGCCTCCATCAGGCTCTTGCGCATCTGGTCGGCTTTGTTTTCCATGTTTCCTCCAGCATGTTTTTGTCGCGAGGGCGCGCGCGAGGCGGCATTCTTACTGCCACTTTGTCTTCCGCGCCGTCCGTTCTATAACGCTGCCGTCACAACACTGGCTTGACAACGTCCTCCAACAGACGATTTAGAGCGTAATTGTGGCCGATGGCAAAGTTTTTCCACTTTCCTTATCGCGCAGGTTGCAAAGCCTAAAACAGCACCAGGACATGAAATGACAGCAGAAACCGGCGCAGTCATCGCCATTTCCAGCCACGTGATGCGCGGCGCCGTTGGCAACCGGGCGATTGTCTTCGCACTTGAAACGCTCGGGCTGAACATATGGTCCGTCCCCACCATCGTCATGCCCTATCATCCCGGCCATGGCCCGTCCACCCGACTGAAATTCGATGACGGCGACTTCACCAAAGCGCTGAACGACCTTGCGACAAGCCGTTGGCGCGGCGAAGTGAACGCCGTCATCAGCGGCTATCTTGCCGATCCGCGACAGGCTGCAGCCATCGCCACGCTGGTACGGACCCTAAAGGCCGACAACCCCGATCTGATCTATCTCTGCGACCCGGTTTGCGGTGATGAAAACGGGCTTTACGTGGCGGAGGAAACCGCTGCCGCCATGCGCGACCAACTCCTGCCCCTGGCCGATATCACCACGCCAAACCGCTTCGAACTTTCCTGGCTGACGGGTCGTGAGATTGCCGACAACGCCGCCGCAATCGATGCAGCGCTCGCCCTGGGGCCGTCTGCGGTGGTGGTCACCTCTGCTGAGGCGATGATCCGCGATGGCGTGGCCGCCCTTTATGTCGATCAGCGACAGGCCGTTCTTGCCGAGCACACCCGGCTTGAAAACCCGCCGAACGGGCTGGGCGACCTGTTTTCTGCGCTGTTTCTCGCCGCCCGGCTTGCCGCAATCCCCCCTGCCGAGGCCCTGGAGCGGGCGACGGCGGCGGTCTATGAGATCCTCGCCCGCGCCGTGCGCGAAGACGCCGACGAGCTGCGACTGGAACGCAATACCGCAAGTTTCAGCGCGCCCTTTGCAAAAGTTGGCCTGCGTCAATTGATGCATCCCGCGCGGCGACGTAAAAGAAGCTGATAAAAGACGATGCGCAAAAGCATGAAGGACGAATGACAATGGACGCGTTTCCCAAATCCCTTCTCGATGGCTACAAGAGCTTCATGTCCGGACGCTATGTCGAGGAAAGTGCCCGCTACCGGACGCTGGCCCAGGAAGGGCAGAAACCGCAGACCATGATGATTGCGTGCTGCGATTCCCGCGCCGCGCCCGAAATGATCTTCAATGCGCGCCCCGGTGAGCTGTTCGTGGTCCGCAATGTCGCGAATATGGTTCCGCCCTATGAGCCGGACGGGCAATATCACGGCACATCCGCCGCCCTTGAATTTGCCGTTGAAGGGCTGAAGGTGAAGAACATCGTGGTGCTCGGCCACGGGCGCTGCGGGGGTATCCACGCCGCCCTTTCGCCGGATGCCGAACCGCTGTCTCCCGGCGATTTCATCGGCAAGTGGACCACCCTCTTGAAACCGGCGGCCGAGCAGATCAATTCGAATTCCAATATGACCCACGGGGAACGCCAGACCGCGCTTGAGCGCATCTCGATCCGCAATTCGATCGCCAATCTGCGCTCCTTCCCCAATGTCGCGACGGCGGAAAAACAGGGCAAGCTGAAGCTCTGTGGCGCCTGGTTCGACATTTCCAGCGGCGAATTGTGGGTGATGGACGCAAAGTCGGGCGATTTCAGCCGCCCCGAGTAATCCCGGAACGTAAAACCCCGCCGGTTCCACCGCGCGGGGTTTTCAGTTCTTCGGGCTTCGAACCGGCGGTCTCAGCGCCGCACGTCGTCTTCGTCCGCGCTTTCCTCGATCCGCTGCATATCGTCATCCGACAGGCCGAAATGGTGCCCGATCTCATGGATCAGGACATGGGTGACGATGTCGCCGAGCGTCTCCTCGTTTTCCGCCCAGTAGTCGAGGATCGGCCGGCGATAGAGGGTGATGCGGTTGACCATCTCGCCGGTTTCCATGGTGAACCGCTCGGAAATGCCGCGCCCTTCGAACAGGCCGAGCAGATCGAAGGGCGTTTCCAGCGCCATGTCCTCGAACACATCGTCGCTCGGGAAATCTGCGATATCGACAACGAGATCACCGGTCAGCGCACGAAACGGCTCGGGCAGCCTGGCATAGGCCTCGATTGCAAGCGACTCGATGGCCGCAAGACTCGGGGCGTGACGGCCCTGCCAGTCTTCACTTTTGTTCATACGCGCCATTTCTGCTCCTTCGTCGGGCCCATATAGGCCTTTTTGACACGCATTTCGAGAAAAGAATGGCGTTGCGCCGTACCGAAACAGCGCAAACCTGCCCTTGCCGCGCAACGCGAAACGCAGCGCCTGCCGAAAAAGCATCTCCCGCCTTGGCAAAGAGCCGACAAACAGCCGGTTTCCGGCCGCGCCCGGGCCGCCTGAAACTCCGCGCAAAATTGCGCCAAACCTGCTTGACACTACCTGCACGAGGCCCTAATAACGCCCCGTCCCGCGCGGTGCACAACAGTTCGGGCGCATGGTCTTCCACACCGCGTCGCAAGATGCGTTTCCCGTGCAAGGCCCTGGTTGGCGGAGTAGCTCAGTAGGTTAGAGCAGAGGAATCATAATCCTTGTGTCGGGGGTTCAAATCCCTCCTCCGCTACCAATAAAATCAATTCTTTATAAGAAATTGCCGTTGATTTCCGTGTTGCACTGACTTGCAACCGCCCCCTTTTGTTCTTTTGTGTGCCGCTGATTATAACAACTCAGAGCACATTATTCGTGCTGGCGTATGCGTCATACCACGTTTTAACATGACGGTCGGAAACATCAGCTTTCCAATTTCCCTTGGGCGCAAACAAACCGGATGCCGCTCGCAACACCAGCGCTTCAGACAATAGCAATCATCGTGGTGTGCGGCAGGGTGGCCGTGAGTTTGTCGGCCCAGGCCTCAAGATCACCATCGGCAACCAGAGCAAGCACGGAGCCGCCAAAACCGCCGCCGGTCTGGCGGGCGCCGCAGGCGCCGAGCGCGATGGCGGTTTCGACAATGGCGTCAGTCTCGGCCACCGTGATCTCGTAATCGTCCTTTTGCGAGATATGGCTTTCCAGCATCAGACGGCCGAAAACACCCGCATCTGCGGTGCGAAGCGCTTCAAGTCCATCATGAACCCGCTGGTTTTCCGTAACGATGTGACGAACCCGGCGGTGCAGCAGCTCCGGAAAACCGGGCGTGCCGCCGAGAGCATCCACCCCCAGATCACTGAGCATCGCGACCTCCAGCAGATTGCAGGCCTGCCGGCATTCGGCCACGCGTGTCGCATAGCCATCTTCGGTCAATTGATGGCTGACGCCGGAGCCGACAATCACGAAACGATAGCCGGGGATCGAAGGCGCGGGAGCGTATTCCAGCGTTCTGGTGTTCAGGAACAACGCCATTCCCGGCGTTCCCACCGAAGATGCAAACTGGTCCATGATGCCGCAGGGCATGCCGACAAACCCGTTTTCAACGGCCTGCGCCTCGACCGCGACAGAAACCGGGTCTGCCTTGCGGCCAAAAAGCTCAGAGGCCGCTTTGAGCGTCGCAACTTCAAGGGCCGCCGAGCTTGAAAGCCCCGCCCCCATCGGCAGGGTTGTCGCAAGAGCGATCCGGATGCCACTCGCGGCAATTTCTTCGGCGCATGCCGATTTGAGACAGCCAAGCACATAGTCGGACCAGTCGCCGGCCCGACCTTCATCGATGGTCCGGGTGCGCACGGCATCAAACGTACTTGAAAAAAGTTCAACCTTTCCGGGGGCATCGCCGCGCGCGGCAGCGATACCGACTCCAAGTCTCTCAAGCGCCATCGGAAGCACGAAGCCGCCATTATAGTCGGTATGTTCGCCGAGGAGATTGACGCGTCCGGGTGCAAATGCCGCGGTTTCCGGCAATCCTCCGAAATGCTTTTCAAATGCAGCGGCCGCCAGCTGACGCGGGTCAGTGCTCCTCATGGTTCGCACTCCGCAAAAGCCTGTCCTTGTAGTGAATATCGGAAAGCGAGCGTAAACGTTCGGCAGCGGTTTCAGCCGTCAGGTCGCGTTGTGCTTCCGCCAGCATCTCATAGCCGACCATGAACTTGCGGACCGTGGCGGAGCGCAGCAGCGGCGGATAAAAATGGCAATGCAGTTGCCAGTGTTCATGATTGCCGGCCCGCAGGGGCGCGCCATGCCAGCCCATCGTATAGGGAAACTCGGTTTCGAACAGATTGTCATAACGCGTGCAAAGCCGCTTCAGGATATCGGCCAGCGCCACACGTTCGCGCGCGTCCAGATCCGGCAGGCGCAGGACATGGCGTTTCGGCAGAACAAGCGTTTCGAACGGCCAGACAGCCCACCACGGCACAACCGCCAGCCAGTCATCATTTTCAACGACGATGCGTTCGCGCTTTTCGGTTTCGCTTTTCGCATAGTCGAGCAGCAGAACGTTACCGGTCTCGGCAAAATAGTCGGCCTGATTGCGGTCTTCTCTGACCACCTCGTTGGGCAGGAAGTCGGATGCCCAGATCTGGCCATGCGGATGCGGCTGGGAACAGCCCATGGCCGCACCCTTGTTCTCGAAGACGGCGACCCAGTCATAACACGCGCCCAGTTCTTCAATCTGGCCGGCCCAGGCATCGACAACGCCCTTGATCGCCGCGACAGGCAGCTCCGGCAAGGTCAGGTCGTGGCGCTCGGAAAAGCAGATGACCCGCGCGGTGCCATGAACGTTTTCGGCGCGAAACAGCCGATCCCCGCTCATTTTCCCGGTGGGCGTATCTTCCAGAAGGGCCGGAAAATCATTGTCGAAAACGTAGACACCCTTGTAGTCCGGGTTCACCGCGCCGGAGTTGCGTTTATTGCCCGCACAGAGGTAGCAGTCGGGATCATGCGACGGTTTTTCCGTCACGGTCGCTTCTTCCTGACCGCCCTGCCAGGGGCGGCGGCCGCGGTGTGGAGAAACCAGTACCCATTCATTCTTCAAAGGGTTGAAGCGCCGGTGCGGCGCGCTTTGCGACGTGTTTTCTTCCGTCATGGAACCCGTCCTATTTATTGACTGCGAAAGGGCCGTAATGGGGGGCCTGATGCCACCGCCAGGCGGTTTCGATAATCGTTTCCAGCGCGTCGAATTGCGGCGTCCAGCCGAGCACGGTCCGGGCACGCGCGCTGTCGGCAACGAGAACGCCGGCATCGCCGGGCCGCCGCGGGCCGATTTCATAGGGGATGTCGCGGCCGGTCACCCGTTTTGCCGTCTCCAGCACGTCCAGCGTGGTAAAGCCGTTGCCATTGCCGAGATTGAAGACATGCGCGCCCTCATTGCCATCCATGAAATCGAGCGCCTTCAGATGTGCCGAGGCCAGATCCAGCACGTGGATATAGTCGCGGATGCAGGTGCCATCGCGGGTATCGTAATCGTCTCCGAACACCGTCAGCCGGTTTCGAAGGGAAAGCGCGGCCAGCAGAACCTGCGGGATCAGATGGGTCTCGGGATCATGCGCCTCGCCGGTGCGGCCATCGGGATGCGCGCCGGCAGCATTGAAATAGCGCAGGCACACCGAACGCAGGCCAAAAGCCGCCGCCATATCGGACAGCACCTGCTCAACCATGCGCTTTGACCAGCCGTAAGGGTTGAGCGGCGCCATCGGGTGTTTTTCATCGATCAGCTCCGTCAGCGGATTGCCGAACACGGCCGCCGTCGATGAAAATACCAGCTTACCGACACCGGCATTGCGCATGGCATCCAGCAGGTTGAGCGTGCCGGTGACATTGTTGCGATAATAAAGTTCCGGGTGCTCGACCGATTCACCGACGGCGATCAGCGCGGCGAAGTGGATAACCGCATCGAATGAATGGCGGGAGAACACATCCGCCAGATCGGCCGGATTGAGAAGGTCGCCGCGTTCCAGCGTGACGCCGGGGATGGCCTCGGCATAGCCTTGGGAAAGATTGTCGAACACCACGACATCATGGCCTTCGTCCTGCAGAAGACGGACCATGTGCGAGCCGATATAACCGGCGCCGCCGCAGACCAGAATATTGCGTTTCATTGCCTTGTCTCTTTCGTCACGCTTCAGGCGATCCGCTCGCCTTCGACCACCCACATGGTGGCGGGCCAGGAAAGCGGAAGATTGATGCCGTGGGTCATCAGCGCCGCACCCGACATGGTCACATCGCCAGTCACGAGCGCGACATGACCGCGCGACTGCGGCGGCCGGTCTTCCGGGTTGACCAGATGCAGGCGATAGCGTGCGTTCGGGTCCAGAGCGGCCAGTTTCTGCGCCAGTGGCAGGGACTGGACGGAGCTTGCATGACGACCGGCAAACACAACGAAACGGCTGCGGTCGGCAGCGATCTGCAGCTCGGAAATCACCGCCTCATCATCGCTGTCGAGGGGGATCGTGTCGCCCGCCATCCGCCAGTCGCGCGTCTGTTTCCACCAGCGTGTCACCCGCGTGAGAATTTCGCTTTCTTCCTCATCGAGTTCGCGCGGGTCCATCTCGAAACCCATATGCCGCTGGGCGGCGACCCAGGCCCTGAACGACATCGGCAGGATGCGCCCGGACGAATGGCTCTTGCGCGGGCCGACATGGCTGCCGGTAACAGCCGGCGGCAGAAGCAGCGCGGCCTCGTGCTGCATGCGCAAGCGTTCGATGGCATCATTGGAATCCGAAAGCCAAACCCTGTGCGTGCGCGCCAGAATGCCGATATCGATACGCCCGCCGCCGGAGGCGCAGCTTTCGATCTCGACTGTCGGATGGGCGGCCCGCAAACGGTCGAGAAGCGCATAGACGCCGTCCGTCTGCGCCGCGTCGACAAGCGGCAACAGCCGGTTATGGTCCCATTTCAGATAGTCGATATCATGCGCGCGCAGGATCGCATCGAGGGCATCGAAAAGATAATCCCGCACCTCCGGCCGTGAGAGGTCCAGAAGGTGCTGGAAACGGCCCGTCAGCTGATCTTTCGGGCCGAGAAGCCAGTCGGGGTGGCTGCGATAAAGGTCGCTGTCGAGATTGACCATTTCCGGCTCGACCCAGAGACCGAAGCTCATGCCCTCGCCATGCACCTTGTCGATCAGCGGCGTCAGACCGTCCGGCCATTTGCGCCGGTCGATCGTCCAGTCCCCGAGTGAACTCGTGTCATCGTCACGTTTGCCGAACCAGCCATCGTCAAGCACGAAGCGTTCCGCGCCAAGGCGGGCGGCGCGCTCGGCAATCTCGGAAAGGCCCTCGAGCGAGTGATCGAAATAGATCGCCTCCCAGCAATTGTAGTGGACGGGGCGCGAACGCGCCGGATCGGGCCAGACCACGACCTGATCGCGGATATAGCGCTGAAAACTGCGGGCAATGCCCGCCTCGCCTTCGGTGGAAACCGCCATGACAAGATCGGATGACGAAAACCGGGTTCCGCGCCCGTCCGCATCCCAGGCCCGGCCCATCTGCAACTGCCGCCGTCCATCGGGCAGTTGTTCGGCCACAAACCGGTGACCGCCGGACCAGGCAAGCTGCAGCGCATGGACTTCGCCTGCGGTTCTGGTTGCCCCGCGCAGCGGTATCATCGCCATTGGCGGATGTTCGTGACCCGAACGGCCCGTGCGTGCTTCGCGCATGCGAATACCATGCGACCATGGCGTTTCCTGACGGTGGAATTCACGCAGCCACGTGCCGTGCCAGTCGGTTATCTTTTCCGAGGATTGCGCGCCGGGCAGAACCGGCGCGGCAAGCCAGTGGCAGCAAACCGGCGTCTGCGATCTCACCTCGGATGACGCGACAATAACGTCTCCGACGGCTTTGAAATGCGCCGTGTAGGCAAGACCGAGCGTTTCGTCCGAAAACCGCAGCGTCAGCCCGTCATTGTCGTCAGCGCTCTCAAACCGGAATGTCGGCTGCAACACGCCGGCCTCACCGGACAGCGACAACCCCGCCTGCCCGGGAAACGGCGCGGAAGCCTCGGGGCAGATCGACAGCGGCACGGTTGCGTCCAGCATGCCGCCGCCGAGGTCGATATCATGCGCGGATGAAAGCATGCCGAGGTCTTCATCCTCCGGCAGGTTCGAGCCCCAGTATATTGCTTCAGCCATTCCCTGATTGCGGATACGCAGGACGAGGGTCTGGACCGGCGTGTCGAGCCGGTAATGGATAGTATTCATGTCGGACCTGTTGTCATGGTGGGTGCCGGTCAGTTTCGAACATACTTTCGTTTGAGGATATCGCCACTGCCGGTATATCGAAAAATGCTGTCAGCGCAGCCGCTGACCATTGGCGTCGAACAGGAAGGCCTTTTCCGGATCGAAGGCGGCGATGATCGCTTCGGCGGGGCGTATCCGGCGGGCATCGGCCAGCTTCATGACGATCCGTGTCCCGCCGTCATCACGCGCATAGACGTAGGATTCGCCGCCGAGATTTTCGACGATGTCGGTTGTCAGGTGAAGTTGAGCCTTGCCTTCGCCCGACAGGAACTCCGGCCTGATGCCGAGCGTCACCCTGTCACCGGCCTGCGGGCAATTGTCGTGAAGCTGAAGCGTAACGGGATCGGCTTTCACATCTTGAAGCCTGATGGTCACTGCATCGCCTTCAACCTGTTCGACAGCGGCGGAGAGGAAATTCATCTTCGGCGAGCCGATGAAACCGGCGATGAAGATATTGTCGGGATCGTCGTAGAGCGTGAGCGGCGCGCCGGCCTGCTCGATCCGCCCTGCCCTGAGCACCACGATCTTGTCGGCCAGCGTCATGGCTTCAACCTGATCATGCGTCACATAGACGATTGTCGTGCCAAGCTCTTTATGCAGCCGGGCAATTTCGACACGCATGTTGACGCGCAGCTCGGCATCGAGATTGGACAGCGGCTCGTCGAACAGAAACACATCCGGCTTGCGCACGATGGCGCGGCCAATCGCGACACGCTGACGCTGACCGCCGGAAAGCGCGCGCGGCTTGCGGTCGAGCAGATCGCCAAGCTCAAGCACCCGGGCCGCCTCATTGACGCGGCGGGTGATCTCATCCTTGGGGGTTTTGTCGAACCGGAGACCAAAACCCATATTTTCGCGAACCGACATATGCGGATAGAGCGCATAGCTTTGGAACACCATCGCCACGCCGCGTTTGGCCGGATCGACATCGTTCATCGGCTTGTCGCCGATGGCGAGCGTGCCGCCGGTGATATCCTCAAGGCCGGCAATCATGCGCAGAAGCGTCGACTTGCCACAACCCGACGGACCGACGAAGACACAGAACTCGCCTGCTTCGATCTTCAGACTGACGTCATGGATGATATGGGCTTCGCCATAGCTCTTGTTGATATCCTTAAGTTCCAGACTCGACATCGCGATGTCCTCCCGGTTCCGGCCTGCCGGCGCATCGGGTCTGCGCCGGTCAGATACGGAGATTTCTGTCTCGCCGGATGTTCCGGCATCTTTGAAAAGCCCCCGCCATGTTGCAGGTATGGCGGGCGCTGATTGGGGCTGCGGCAATCAGAAAAGCCAGTTGACCTCGTCATTGGCCTGTTCCAGCACCTCCTGCGGATCGCCCTGTCCAAGCATCACGCGTTCAAGTGCGGCCTTGACGATCGATGCGATCTCGTTGCCGTAATCGGTGATCGGCGGCGCAAAGGTGGTCTCCGGCGTCGCAACTTCCGTGAAGGCCGAGACATCGATGCCCTTTTCAGCATAGGCCTCAACCGTTGCATCCATCAGGTCCTGCTGAGCGGGGAACACGACCGCAGAGCCGGCAACAATCGACTGGCAGGCGTCGGAGCCGAGAAACTGCACCCACTTCCAGGCCGATTCCTGAACCGGGCTTCCGCTCCAGATCGAATCCGCCAGACCGTTGAACATGGTCTTGCGGCCTTCCGGACCGGCAGGGATCGGCGCAAAGGCAACCGATGGCTTCGACTGGTGGTAAAGCCCGATCAGCCACGAACCGGTAACCGTCATCGCGCCTTTATCGGAGAACATCAGGGTTTCGGCGCCAAGACGCCCGGTCTGCTCGACGGTGGGCATGAAGTGATGGACACGGGCGAGATCGCGCAGCCACACCAGCGTTTCCGTCAGTCTGGGATCATCGAAATTGTAATGGTCGGACCAGGGCTCATCGATGAACTGCCAGCCGGTGCTGGCCGCCAGATAGGCCCATTCGGTTTCGCCCTGGGGGCTGAGCGGATTGAGCACGAAGCCGAAAGTGGCGACGGAATTCGGATCGAAGTCTGCCTCATCGCCGTGCGTGCCGTTCGTGTCGACCGTCAGTCCGGCGATCACATCCTGGAAACTGCCGCCGTCTTCCGGGTTCCAGGTCATGTCCGCCAAATCCTCCGGCGTCATGCCGGCGGCCTCGAGCTTCTCCGTATCATAGGCCACGGCGACAGTGGCCCAGTCCTTGGGCAGGCCGTAGACCGCCCCGTCCTTCGACCAGTTGTCGAGAAGCCCCGGCAGATAGCCGGCGGTATCGTAATCCGCTTCCTCAATCAGCGGCGCCAGATCGACAATCATGTCGTTGGCGGCAAATTCAGGCAGTCGCATCAGATGGTTGACGAAGACATCGGGCGCATCGCCGGAGATGAAGCTGGTGGTCAGGTTGGTCCAATACTGGTCCCAGCCGGTCTGGGTAATTTCGATCCTGATATCCGGGTTTTCCGCCTCGAAGGCATCGGCGCACTGCTGATAGACCGGCGCCTGCTGACCATCCCACATCCAGTAGCGGACGGTATCCTGGGCAGACGCGACGGCCGGGGCCAGCGCCGTTGCCGAAATCAGGACACAAAGGCTCAGTTTCTTCATATTTCTCTCTCCCATTGTTGAGTGAACAGCATCATTTCATGCCGCTTGTCTGCAGGGACTCGACGATGCGGCGGCCGAAGAAGACAAGCAGGACCAGAACCGGGATGATCGAAAGCATCACCGCGGCCATAAGACCGGTCCAGTCGGGTTGCCCTTGCCCGGTCTGGCTTTGATAATTGGCGAGCGCCACGGCCATGACCTGCACATTTTCCTTCTGCCCGACCAGAAACGGCCAGAAGAAGTCGTTCCAGGCCTGGATCGAAAGCAGGATCGCCAGCGTTGCCAGGGGGCCGCGCTGCAGGGGAAGCGCGATGTGCCAGTAGACACGGAACCAGTTCAGGCCATCGAGCCGTGCGGCTTCTTCCAGTTCCTTCGGCGTCGACAGGAAAAACTGGCGCAGAAAGAAAACCGCAAACGGCAGCATCAGGATGTTCGGCGCCACCATGCCCGCAAAGGTGTTGAGAAGGCCGAGCTGCCGGATCAGGATGAAGTTCGGAATGAACAGCACGATCGAGGGGATCATGGTCGCGGCAATGAAGCTGTAGAACAGCGCATCGCGTCCGGGAAACCTGAGCCGCGCGAAGGCGTATGCCGCAAGCGAGGAAAAGAACAGCTGCCCGGAGACCAGAAGACCGGTGTAAACAACGCTGTTTCTGAGCGCGATCATGAAATCGATCGGCGAGCCGGTATTGGCCGGCGGCGGCACATCGCTTGGCAGCCCTAGAACCCGCAGAAAGTTTCCGAATGTGATCCGGTCGGTCCACAGGCTGTCAGCGGAGGTAAAGACATCGGACGGAAAGGTGATTGCGGTTTTCAGCGCCATCCAGACAGGCAGCAGCGAAACGAAGCAGAAGACCGCCAGAACGCCGTAGCCGACAAGCCTTTGAATATTGAGTGTGCGTGGCATGACGTTCCTCCTCAACCCAGATCCGAACGGTCGGCATGCAGCAGCTTCATCTGCAGCAGCGTCACAAGAATGAGGATGACGAACAGCACCATCGACATCGCCGAGGCATAGCCCATCCGGCTGAACTGGAAGGCATTTTCATAAATGTACCAGAGCACGGCCCGGGTGGAATCGGCCGGCCCGCCGCGCGTCGTCACGGCAATCACGTCAAACACCTGAAACGACCCGACAACGCTGGTGACCAGAACGAAGACCATGACCGGGCGCAACAGCGGCAGCGTGATCATGCGGAACATCGCCTGCTCGCTGGCGCCATCAAGACGGGCGGCTTCATAAAGATCGCGGGGAATGGACTGCAGGCCGGCATAAAACAGCAGCGCGGTAAAGCCGACATGCCGCCAGATGGAAATGCCTGCAACCGAGATCAGCGCCTGATCGGGCGAACTCAGGAAGGGCTGCGGCATGATGCCGATACCGCCCAGAAACGCATTGGTAATGCCGATCAGCGGATCGAGCATCAAGAGCCAGACCAGACCGGCCACCACATTCGAAATCAGATAGGGCGCGATGATGACGGCCCGCAGCATGACCGATTTGGCCAACCGGTCCGCAAGCACGGCGATCAGAAGGCCAAGCGCGGTCTGGAGGGGAATATTGTAGATGACGTAGAACAGCGTAATGCGCATCGATTCCCAGAATTTCCCGTCCGCCCACAGGCGTGCGTAATTCTCGAAACCGGCCCAGCGCGCCGGACGCATCAGGTTCCAGTGTGTCAGGCTGATCTCGGCTGCGCGCAGGGTCGGCAGCGCAAAAAAGACCAGCAGCCCGATCAACGCCGGCAGAATGAACAGATAACCGGTCAATGCC
Source organism: Martelella mangrovi (assembly GCF_040545495.1). NCBI lineage: Bacteria > Pseudomonadati > Pseudomonadota > Alphaproteobacteria > Hyphomicrobiales > Aurantimonadaceae > Martelella > Martelella mangrovi. The sequence continues at coordinate 52,709 of NZ_JBEPLY010000006.1, read as the reverse complement.
TCTTTGCGTCTGAGCACACTGCCGGGCAACAGTCTTTTGTTTTGATCAGGACCGCCCTGAGCCACGGTTTGTCCGGGCATGGCACATCCTCCCTTGATTGCTGAACGCCGGTATCCTCAAATCGCGGCGCCTTGATACTAACACGTGTTAGAGTATCCCTTTTCTTCATATCGTCAACGATAAATACATGACTAACGCGCGTTAGTGTGTTACCCTGCTGATATGAAAGAAAAATCAGTTACCAGTCTCGATGTCGCCAAACTGGCGGGCGTTTCCCGCCCGACGGTCTCTCTCGTCCTGAACAATTCGAAAGCCGTCAGCCTGAGCGAGGAGACCAAGCAGAAAGTGCGCAATGCCGCCCGCGTGCTTGGCTACAAGCCGAATTCAGCAGCGCTGATGCTGCGCAGAGGCGCAACCAACACCGTCGGCCTGGTGATCACCGAAGGCCGGTCGCTGCAGGTGGATGCATTCATCCCCTTGCTGCACTACGCAATCGCCGGCGTGATGCGCGAGGCCGGCTACAGCCTTCTGCTGGAAACCTTTGAACGGAAGGAAAACCAGAATCCCTACGCGGATCTGGTTGTCTCACACCGTATAGACGGACTTCTGGTTCTCAGCCCCAGCACCGATGACGAGGACCTGAAGGCGCTGATCGAACAGGATTACCCGGTTGTCCTCATCGGCTCCACCGGCCACCCCCGGGAGCATTGCGTCTTCACCTCGACCCGGGAAGGTACGGGCGCGGCGGCATCCCACATCATGGACCTCGGGCACCGAAATATCGGCTGTATCCCGTTCTCGCCGCCCGGCTTTGCCGCAACGGACTCGCGTCTTCGCGAACTGCGTGAGGCGCTTTCGGCTGCCGGCATCGCCTTGCAGGACGATGCCGTTTTCCATGGCGACTTCAGTGCAGAAAGCGGCCACGCGGCCACGCTGGCGCTGATGAAGGCAAAGCCCGACACAACAGCAATCTTTGCAGGAAACGATACGATCGCGCTTGGCGTCATCGGCGCACTGACATCCTTGGGGCTTTCCGTGCCCGGCGATGTCTCCGTTGTCGGCTACGATGACCTGCCCTTCTCGGGCTATATTGCGCCACCGCTGACAACAGTGGGCATCGATGCCGACAAACAGGGGCGCATGGCGGCTGAAATGATGGTCAGGCGTCTGCGCGGTGAGGCAATCGAGGAAACGCGCCTGGCCATGCCCTCAAACTTCATCGCACGAGGCTCCACCGGTCCGGTTCGCAGATAACCGGATCACCCGCATCGTGGTTAATCTCAGCCGTGACGCCCTGATCGGCCCATGCAGATGCCGTCTACTCGGCATAAACATCTGTTTTATGTGGAGAATTCAAAGATAGTTGGTGCCCCTTGCCGGAATCGAACCAGCACTCCTTTCGGAACCTGATTTTGAGTCAGGCGCGTCTACCAGTTCCGCCAAAGGGGCCTGTCGGCCTTTGCTGGAAGGCCGGACCGCGCGAACTATACGAAGATCGGCCGATGCGTCAACCGGGATTTTGATCCCGATCATGCGAAAAACCGCGCTCACGGTGTAGTGAAGAATGGACAAGCAGCGCAGGATTTACCATCCTCCGGCAATACTCTAAATCCCTCAGGCCAATCATTTCCGGATCACCAGATGCTGCGCCGCCTTTATAACTGGACACTCTCCCTTGCCGCGACGCGCCATGCCGAACGTGCGCTGTTTGCCGTTTCGTTTGCAGAGAGTTCGTTCTTTCCGATTCCACCGGACGTGCTGATGATCCCGATGGTGATCGCCAAACCGCGCAACTGGGTGCGTATCGCCTTCATCTGCACGCTTGCCTCGATCATCGGCGCCATCGGCGGTTATCTGATCGGCCTGTTCCTGTTCGAGACCGTCGGCCAGCCGATCCTCGCCTTCTACGGCAAGGAACATTCCTTCGAACAGATCGCCGAATGGTACAATACCTGGGGCGGCTGGGGCGTGCTGTTTGCCGCCATCACGCCGTTTCCCTACAAGGTGCTGACGATCTTTTCCGGCGCGACGGGGCTGAATTTCGGCATCTTCCTGCTGGTCAGCGTCATCGGCCGGTCGTTCCGCTTCTTCCTGATCGCCTTTCTGCTCAACCGCTACGGCGTGCCGATCCGCGATTTCATCGAGAAATATCTCGGCATTCTCTTCACCGTTTTCGTCGTTCTTCTGTTCGGCGGATTCTATCTCGTCAAATATGTCTTCTAGGTGCACAACATGCTCCCCCGTTTCGTCACAGACAACCGCCTCGCCATCAGCCTCGTTCTGGTGACCCTCGGCATGGCCGTCTCGGTGCTTTCGGCCCTCGGCTTCGAACATCTCGGCGGCTACATCCCCTGCCATCTCTGCCTTCTGGAGCGCAAACCCTATTATATCGGCGTGCCCGTCGGCATTGTCGGACTGCTCGCCTGGCGCTTCGGGTTCATGCCGCGCGTGATCGGCAAGCTCGCGCTTGTCATCGTCGCCGCCCTGATGATCTGGGGCATGGTGATGGGCGTTTATCACTCCGGCATCGAATGGCACTGGTGGGCGGGGCCCACGGATTGCTCCGGCGCGCTTTCCGGCATGACCACGGACGCCAATTCGCTTCTGGCTGATCTCAACCGCGTAACCGGGCCGAAATGCGATGAAGCCGCCCTGCGGGTGCTGGGCCTGTCTTTTGCCGGCTGGAACGTGGTGGTCAGCATCATCATTGCGGCAATCGCGATCTGGGGCCTCGGCAGCACCAAGCGTTAAGGCACTGCGACAAACCGGGCGCATTTTTTTGTGCCCGGCCCTCTTGAACCTCATCCCGCTATAGCTTCTACATTCGTGCGCATCTCAAACGTGGAGGCACAAATGTCCGAGCATCATCACGGCCATGGCGGGCACAGTCATCATGGTGGCCATGCCCATGGCGGGCATGGCCATTCTCATGCACCGCAGAATTTCGGCCATGCTTTTGCAATCGGCATCAGCCTCAACATCATCTATGTGGTGCTGGAGGCCGTTTTCGGCGTTTTCACCGGATCACTGGCGCTTCTGGCCGATGCCGGCCACAATCTCTCCGATGTGCTGGGCCTGGTTCTGGCCTGGGGCGCGATCTGGCTGGCGGCCAAGCCGCCGGGCGGCAGCCGCACCTATGGCTTCAAACGCGCGCCGATCCTCGCCTCGCTTGCCAATGCAATCATCCTGATCGTGGCCGTCGGCGCCATCAGCTGGGAAGCGATCGGCCGGTTCTTCGAACCTGAGCCGATTGAAACCGGCGTGGTCATCTGGGTGGCGCTTGCCGGTGTCCTGGTCAACGGCTTCACCGCCTGGCTGTTTGCCTCGGGGCGGAAATCCGACCTCAATATTCGCGGCGCCTACCTCCACATGGCCGCCGATGCCGGCGTCACCGTCGGCGTCATCATCGCGGCCATCGTGATCGGCTGGACCGGCTGGACATGGATCGATCCGGCCGTCAGCCTGGTGATCGGTCTGGTCATCCTGATCGGCACATGGGGCCTGTTGCGCGATTCCGTCAGGCTGGCGATGGACACCGTGCCGGCGGGCATCGACATCGACAAGGTGCGCCGCCACATTGAAGGCGCAGAGGGCGTCGAGGAGGTTCATGATCTCCATATCTGGGCCCTGAGCACCACGGAAACAGCGCTCACGGCCCATATCGTCTGCGCCGAAGGTCATGCCAAAAGCCTGCTGGCCACTCTGCCCGACGAGCTTCACGACACGTTCGAAATCGGCCACGCAACCCTGCAGATGGAAACAGCCGATACCGCGGAAAACTGCCGGCTGCGGCCATCCGAAATCGTCTAGGCCCCGGAGAACATCAGCCCTCCGCCTAATCCGGCAGATAGGCAGACGCGCCCTCTTCGATGATCTGTTCTTCGCTCAAGAGCCTATGCCAGTGCGAATAGAGCACCATCCGGTCCCGCGGCAGGCCGCGTTCATGCCTGAGCAGCCGGTGGATCTTGCGGAACGCCTTGTGCTCGCAGCCGCCCCAGAAAAACGCGGATGAAAGATCGGACGGCCAGATAACGGCGCGTACAGCCTCTTGCAGTTGCGTTGTCGTCCCCGCCGGCGCGCCGCTGCGAAACAGCCAGTTGAGGCTGATGCCGGGCGGACAGTCGAGTTTTTGCACGTCATCGGGACCGTCAACTTCGATGAAAGCATGACCTGTCGCTGACCTGTCGAGTGCCGCCATCATGCGGGCGATCCCGGGAAGCGCCGTTTCATCGCCGGCAAAGACATAAAACGCCGCCGGTTCGAGGCCGTTGGCGGCGGGGCCGACCATGCCGATGACATCGCCGGGCGCTGCAGCCATGGCCCATCGCGTGGCCGGTCCGGCATGGGCATGGAGCACGAAGTCGATGGTGACCTCGCCTTTCGCCGCATCAATGGCGCGGATGGTGTAGACCCGCGTATCCAGTTTCCGCCCCTCGGGCCAGATGATATGGCCGTTTGCATCAAGACCCGGCCATTCGGGAACGCGCGTCCCCTTCGGCTGGAAGATCAGCCGACAGTGAAGCTGGTCGATACGGTCGAAGCGGCCAAGGTCCGCGCCGGAAAACACGATGCGGCGCATATGCGGTGTAAGCTGAGCGGTTTCCTTCACCTGCACAACGCGCAAATCGTCAAGCGGCGTCAGCCCGGTATCGTCGCCCGACCAGACGATGACCGGGTTTTCCCGTGCGGCGATGAAGGAGATCGGGCCGTAAAGCGCATATTTCATCCGGTTGAGCGCGGCCCTGTCATCGGTCTCGACCGTCAGCAACAACTGCCCGGGCAGCGCTTCCAGCTGCGCCGTGCCGAAGTCCGACACCACCCGACAGCAAGGCCCCTTTCGGATGACCTGCATATCATGGGTGGCGATGGATTCGATGATCGATTCAAAATAGGCGTCGATCTTCGGAAAATCGATCTCCGCCGATGCCCGAAATCGCGCTGCGCCTGAAGCTTCATCTTCCATGGCTCAACCCTCCAGCCCGACCCAGAGCGGCCCGTCAATGGGCGTGCTCATGAATCGCTTGTTGATTTCGGCAAGCGTCTCGCCGGGGTCGATATCCGCGCAAAGTGCCGGATGCTGCCATTTCGCCGCGCATTCGATGAACAGGATGTTGAGCGGCGGAGACGCGATCAGCCCGGTCCAGATGCCGTAGACCCGGTTGTTGCGAACGGCATCAAGCCCGCTGAACCCGGTTCTGCCGATCAGCCGCTTCAGCCCTTCCCGTCCCTCTTGCGCATCGAGGCCGGGGCCGATCGCCGGACGCCCGCCGGCAGCCCAGCCGCCGCCGGAAGCGATGTAGACATCGAACGGCGTCGACAGAAGATGTTCCAGCTGGAGCTTCTGATACCAGGCCTCTGTTACCCCCGGCAGGGTCTCGCCGCCGGCAAGCGCCAGCAGTTCGCCCCAGACCGTGGTGCCCGCCGCCCAGCAGCAATCGCTCACCGTCGACTGGATTTCCAGATAGGTCGTCACCGGCGCGGCATCCTTCAGGCAATCGCGCACACGGTTCAGATGACGATGGTAAAACGCCATATAGTCATCGGCGCGGGCGGCGGCATCCAGCACCTCCCCCCACATGCGCATCTGCGCTTCAAGCGTTTCCTGCGGGCCGGGCCGTGCCGCATCGCCGGGCGCGGCATTGGTGGCAAGATCGCTGAAGATGACCGGAATGCCGAGTTCCGTCAGGCGCCTGACCAGAAGGTCGTCCTCGCCCAGCGGCGTCATGTAGAAATTGGAAACGACCAGATCCGGTTCCAGGCCGACAATGCCTTCCAGCGAGACCGTATCCGGCCCCTGCTTGCCGACCACCGCAATCTCGTGATCGCCGGTCAGTTCTGACTGAAGCACGGGGCTGTCGATCCGGTCCACCGCCGCCCAGCCGACCACGCGCGCGGCCGGATCGTCGACGAGCATCGCCATTGTGACGATATCGCGGGCCTCGAGCAGGACAATCCGCTTCGGCACGGCAGGCAGGTCAACCCGCCGCCCGATCATGTCGACCACGGTGTGCGGTCCGTTCGCCCGGGCGGTGCGGCCTGCGGCAACCCCGCCAACAAGCAGGGCACCGCAGAATGTGCGTCTGGTCAGCTTCATGGCCGTCACCACTTGTAATTCAGACCGGCAAGGAACTGGCGGCCATCGCCATACTGGCAATAAAACCCGGTGCTGCAGCTTGCATAATAGTCTTCGTCAAACAGGTTGGTGACGTTGAAGGTCGCCTCAAGCCCTTTCAGCTTCTCGTTTCTGGCGCCGAAGTCATAGCTGAGGGCCGCATCTACCAGCGTATAGCCATCGACCTTCACCGTATTGGCATCGTCGGCATAGCTCGAGCCGACAAAGCGCAGTCCGCCGCCAAGGGAAAGACCTTCCAGAGCACCGCCCATGAAGGTGTAGTTGGCCCAGACCGAGCCGTAATAATCCGGCACCGCCTGCGGGTGGTTGCCCTCATTGGCCGCAATGGCGGTCTTTTCATATTCGGTGTCGAGCAATGTCAGCGCCGCGATCAGCTCGAATTCCTCCGTCAGATTGCCGCGCGCCTCGAATTCCAGCCCGCGCGAACGGATTTCACCGGCCTGACGGCTGAAGTTCAGTTCGTCCGGCACCAGCGCATCCTGCTGGGTGATATCGAATGCGGAAACGGTAAACAGCGCATCCCAGCCGATCGGCTCGTATTTGATGCCGATCTCATACTGTTCGGCTTCGCTGGGCACAAACGGCTGGCCCGCCGCATCGACGCCGATGACCGGTTCGAAGGATGTCGAATAACTGACATAGGGCGAAATGCCGTTATCGAAGGTATAGAGAAGGCCGGCCCTGTAGGTGGTGGCATCATCCGACTGGCTGGAGGTGGTGCCCGCCAGATGATTGTCGGATTTCTGCTCGGTCCAGTCGTGGCGGATGCCGAGGGCGGCATGAAGACCGCCAAGGCTCATCTGATCCTGCAGGTATATACCCGTCTGCTCAAGCTTCTGCGTGCTGTCGATGATCGTCATCAGCGGCGCAATCGGCTCCCCGTAGACCGGATCGACAACGTTCAGTGACGGTGCGGCGCCATAGCGATACTGCCAGTCACTGCTGGAATGCTGATAGTCGAAACCGGCCAGCATGGTGTGCTCGACGGCACCGGTATCGAATTCGAATGTCAGCCGGTTATCCGTCGAGACGCCACCGACCTGCTCGATGGATTGCAGTGCCTGACGGGGGATGTTCCCGTTCACATCCAGCGGCGCCAACATCTGCAGCGAGCGGAAGTCGATATCGACATCCGAATAACGCAGCGCGGATTCGAACTTCACGCTTTCGGTGAAATAATGTTCGAAATCGTAGCCGATGCCATATTGTTCGCGATGAAAATAGTCGTAATTCGGATCGCCGATGTTCATGTCCCGGTCGAGATAGGGCCGGTATTCCTCAGGCGCCAGAAAGGTCGGATAGGTGGAGTTGAAATAACCGCCTTCCGGTGTCTTCTGGTAATAGCCGGAAATCGTCAGCGACGTATCCAGATCGGGCTGCCAGGTCAGGGACGGGGCGAAACCGTAGACCTCTTCATCGACATCGTCATAGCGGGTGCCGGAAGAACGCCCGATACCGGTGAAGCTGTAAAGCAAGCTGTCATCTTCCGTCAGCGAACCGCGTGATGTGATGCCGCCCTGAACCCGGCCGAACGATCCGCCCTGCAGAAAGACCTCGTTATAGGGCTCGGCTGCGGGAACCCGGCTGACCTGATCGACAAGCCCGCCGGGGCTCATCTGGCCGTAGAGCACGCCGGAGGGGCCTTTGAGCACGTCGATGCGGTCAAGCAGGTAGGGATCGATGGCCACCTGGGCGAAGGCCTGCCCGCGCGGCAGTTTCAGCCCGTCCATGTAGCTCACATAATTTGTCGCGGTCCCGAACGCGCCGAAGCCGCGCATGAAGATCGAACTGTAGCGGGTATTGGCGTCACGGTCGGAGAGCACACCGGCGGTATAGCGCAGCGCCTGGCTGACGGTCTGCGGGCTCTGCTCGTCCATCTGCCTGCGCGTCACCGTGGTTACCGATTGCGGCGTCTCGATCACCGGCGTATCGGTTTTCATCGCCGCAGACGTATCCCGGACGAAAACGGAAGCGCCCGACTCGGCCTGAAGGTCGGCCTGGGTCTCGACGGTCACGGGCGCCAGAAGCGTCGTGTCCTCCTCCGCCAAAACCGGACTTGTTAGAGCAAGCAGACTTGTTGTGGCTGAAAGCAGGGCAAGCCGGGATGGCATTCTCATCGGGTAACCTCTCTGTCGGAAAATTCCTTCGTGACATCCGCCTAACAAAACGGGACGTTATCGTCCAGTTATAATTATGACTTTTTTACTCATATTATTTGCCGTTGCAAGACAGCAACAGAACGGTTGCGTTTGGTTTATGGCAGCGGATAGAATTCACGCCGGATGACGCAGTCGGTTTCGGATGACAAAAGCGATGAATACCAAGGAACACAAAGGCCGCAACGGCAAGGACACAGAAGAGCAGCCCGCACCGGCATCACGCCCGCGCGGCGGCCGCCCTTCGAAGGAAGCCGCCGCCCGGCTTGAGCGCCAGATTCTGGAGACGGCCTCCGACCTGTTTGCCGCGCAGGGTTTTGCCGCCACCTCCATGGAGCAGGTCGCCAGCCGCTGCAACGCGGGCAAGGACACGATCTACCGGCGCTATCCGTCCAAGGCCGCCCTGTTCAACACTCTGGTGACAGGGCTTCAGGCGGAGGTTCTGGCCGACCTCGATGCCGCCCTGGGACAGGACGGCACCGCACTTGACCGGCTGCGGCAATATGCGCGCGCCATGCTCGCCGCCAATATGCGACCGCAACTGGTCGCCCTCAACCGCGTCGTTCTCAGCGAACCGGCCGCCTTGGGGGACCGCAAGCCGGAAACCGGCGATCCGATCATGCAGCGCCTGACCGGGCTTGTGGAGGCGGCGCAAAACCAGGGCGCGCTCGGCCCCGGCGATGCCGAATTCCTCGCAAACCAGCTTCTTTATGCCACATCGATCAGGCCGCTGATGGCAAAGCTTCTGGGTGAGTCGGATTTCGATGGAACGGCCACACAGGACGATTATTTTTACCGCGCCTGGGATCTGTTCCTCAAGGGCGCTGCCGCGCGATGTCGTGACGCGACATAGGACATCCATGCGCGCTCGGGCGCCGGACCGGCAATCCGGAAACAGCAATCAGCGCGTTTCGCCACACCGGTGAAACAGGTCGATGTCTGTCTGGCTAGGCTGAAGAATAACAGCAAGAAATGCCCGGCAGTAGGCTCTGCCGGACATCGGCTTTGATAAAAACATTTTGGACATCCGACTTCGGTACATGCCGACGGCATCAGGCCTCGGCTTCCCTATGCTTGCGATGCGCATCAGACGGCGTTTTCCGTCCGTCCGACAGTTTTCGACAGGTCGCGTTCAGGCCGCCTTGCTGGCTGCCGGTGCATGAAAATGGCCGCACCAGTCTTCGGCAGCGACAACAGGCCACAGCCCGCGTGAATTGCTTTCAGGCTGGGAAACCGGCGGATTGAAACGACAGAGACCGGCATTCTGCGTAACCGAGCCGTCATTGGCGACGTGATCTTCGTAGAATGCGCACTCACGGCAGACGTTTTTGTCACTCATGGCTTTCGTCCTCTTTTTCTTCGGACACACGGGAATGTGCCCGCAACAATCCCTGCCTAACACGTATTCCAAAATAAATACTTGACCTTAATCACCGTAAATACTTGTCTATTTTTCTCAAATTTCCAATAAAAACCCAAAATTTGCTTTCCATTCGAATGTGACAAACGTCAATATAGCGCATCGCCGGTTTTTATTCTCCATTGACCCAGGTCAAAGCATCAACCGGCCTGCAGGCGCGTATTGCGGAAATGAAAGTTGATTACTTCCGTCACGTTTTATTGCGATAGCCGCCATGTCCGATATCACCCTTGGTTTTGCATCACGCAGCGAATGCAGGCTTCAAACCCGCTTCAAGCAACAGGCCGCCGGCGATGCCCCGGCCCGCCAGTCCGAGGCGCGGCCCTTCCCCCTCGCCGCTGCGGATGAAGGCGTCTGGCTCAACGTCGTCGCGCTGAAACCGGGAGACCGCTTCCACAAACGTCTTGGCGAGCTCGGCATCCAGCCCGGCACACGCCTCAGGATCGTCTGCCGGTCCGAGGGCGGGCCGCTGGTGGTCGCCCTTGGCGGTTTCGGCGAAACCCGCATCGCATTGGGTGCGGGCATGGCCGCCAAGATCAGCGTCGCGCCGTCAGGCGATTATTGCGAATAGGGAGATCCAGACAATGACATCCGAAGACCTGCAAGTCGGCGCAACAATCCGGGTGACCGGATACCACCGCGGCAACCGGCAGGACCGCCAGCGCCTGCTCGCCATGGGCATCATACCGGGCACCGATTTCGTCGTGACCCGGATTGCGCCGCTCGGCGACCCTGTCGAAATCCGCATCCGCGATTTTGCCCTGTCGCTGCGCCGCAACGAACTGTCGGCATTTCAGGGCGAAAGGGTGCCGTCATGACGACCATCACGATCGCAACGGCCGGCAATCCGAACTGCGGCAAGACCACGCTTTTCAACGCCCTGACCGGCTCTCGCCAGCGGGTGGGCAACTGGCCGGGCGTCACCGTCGACCGCAAGGAAGGCCGCTTCGTCCATGACGGCGCAACGGTGAATGTCGTTGACCTGCCCGGCACCTATTCTCTCGGCGACGGCAGCGAGGCCGGCCTGGATGAAACGATTGCCCGCGACCACATCCTTTCCGGCGAGGCGGACCTCGTTCTCAATATCGTCGACGCCTCCAATCTGGAGCGCAATCTGTATCTGACCGCCCAGCTGCTCGAAATGCAGGTTCCGGTCGTTATCGCGCTCAACATGATGGACATGGCCAGCGAAAACGGTCTCAGGATTGATTGCGATAGGCTGTCCGGCATGCTCGGCTGCCCGGTGGTGCCAATCGTCGCCAAGCGCGGCAAGGGTATCGCCGCACTGAAAGACGCCGTCATCGCCGTCGCCAATGCCGCCAGCCTGCCGACGGCGCGCCTGACCTATCAGCCGGAAGTGGAAGCAGCCATCGCGGCGCTTTCACAAAACCTTTCCGCCCTGACCCAGCACGGCACGATCAATGCCCGCTGGCTTGCCGCCAGACTGCTTGAGGGCGACAGCGCGCTGGAGAGCAAGGCAGGCGAAGCACTCACCCGTCAGGCGGCGGCCCTGCGCGAGGGCGTCGAGGATGCGCTCGATGAGGACATCGACATTCTGTTTGCCGATATCCGCTACGGCTTTGCCAACGGCCTCGCCCGCGCTGCGGTCAAACGCACGCACCGGATTTCGCGCACCCTGTCGGATCGGATCGATGCTGTGGTTTTGAACCGCGTGCTCGGCATTCCGATCTTTCTGGCGGTCATGTATGTGATGTTCCTGTTCGCCATCAATTTCGCCAGCGCCTTCATCGATTTCTTCGACATTCTGACCGGAACACTGCTGGTCGACTGGCCCAGTGAGGCGATGGCCGCTCTCGGTGCGCCCGGCTGGCTGATCACCATCCTGCCGCAGGGCGTCGGCGCCGGCATCCAGACCGTCTCGACCTTCATTCCGGTGATCGGTTTTCTGTTCCTGTTCCTGACGCTTCTGGAAGACTCCGGCTATATGGCCCGTGCCGCCTTTGTCATGGACCGGTCGATGCGCGCCATCGGCCTGCCCGGCAAATCCTTCATTCCGATGGTGCTCGGCTTCGGCTGCTCCGTACCGGCCGTGATGGCAACGCGCACGCTCGACAATCGCCGCGACCGGATCATGACGGTGATGATGGCGCCGTTCATGTCCTGCGGCGCACGGCTCCCGGTCTATGCGCTGTTTGCCGCCGCGTTCTTTCCCGTCGGCGGGCAGAATGTCGTCTTCGCGCTTTACCTGATCGGCATTCTGGCAGCCGTTGCCACCGGACTGCTTTTGAAGAACACGCTGCTGCGCGGTCCGGTTTCACCCTTCATCATGGAACTGCCGCCCTATCACATCCCGACATTCAAAAGCCTCGTCAGAACGACATGGGACAGGCTGAAAGCCTTCATGTTCAAGGCCGGCAAGGTCATCATTGCCGTTGTCGTGGTGCTGGGTTTCCTGAACTCGCTGGGCACCGACGGCTCCTTCGGTAATGACGATACGGATGCCTCGGTGCTGTCGGCGATCGGCCGCAGCATTACGCCCGTTGTCGAGCCGATGGGCATTCACGAAGACAACTGGCCGGCAACCGTGGGCCTGTTCACCGGCATCTTTGCCAAGGAGGCAGTGGTCGGCACGCTGAACGCGCTTTACGGCCAGATCGCCGCAGACGAGGCTGTCGGTGGCGAAGCGGAAGAACCGTTCAGCGTCACCGCCGGCATCAGCGAAGCGTTCGCCACCATTCCGGCCAATCTGGTTGATGCGGCGGCCAGCCTCGCCGATCCCCTCGGCATCGGCGTTGGCGACATCGCCGATCAGTCGGTCGCAGCAGAAGAACAGGGCGTTTCGACCGGTATCTTCGGCGCCATGGCAGCGCGCTTCGATGGCCGGATCGGGGCATTTGCCTATCTTCTGGCAATCCTGCTCTACATGCCTTGCGTGGCCGCAACGGCCGCCATCTGGCGCGAAACCGGCACCGCATGGACGTTGTTCGCTTCCACCTGGACCACCGGCCTTGCCTACGGAACCGCCGTACTGGTCTATCAGCTGGGCACATTTGCCGCCCACCCCGCTGCGTCCGTCGCATGGACCGCCGTTATCCTTGGCCTTTTCGCCATCGTGATCGCGGCAATGCGGCTCCTGTCCGGCACGAAAACGACCGTTGCGGGCAATTCACACAGCGCAGCAGCATAGGAACAAGGAGCGCAGATATGCTTCTCTCGGATATTCGTCATCACCTGACTGAAAACCGGATCGCATCCGTTCAGGAGCTTTCCAATCGCTTCGATACCGACATTGAAGCGGTGGAGGACATCATGGCCGTTCTTGAACGCAAGGGCTCCGTCCGGTTGTTGTCGGACGCGCCTCCGGCCTGCGCGAGCGATGGCTGCAGTTGCGGCTGCGGCTGTTCGTCATCGGCGCAGAAAAGCGCCGAAATCTATGAATGGATCGGCAGGTCGAAACGGGACCGGCAGACCGGTTGAAGGCTCCCGGCGGCAACCACACGACAAGGCTTTGAAGATGGCCGGCCGGGCGCATGCCCGGCCACTTCCTTATCCACCGATGTGACAACACCATCCTGAGCCCGGGTCCCTCCCCGCCCTGCAGGCGGAAAGGGGGTCCCGGCAGACCTGTCGCCGGTTTTATTCGGCAGCAGGTTCGAGCGGACGGAACTCGTCCTTGGTCGGCGTTGCCAGGCTCACAGCCCAGATGGCGATGAAGGCGATGATGAAGCCCGGAATGATCTCGTAGACGCCGGGACCGCCCATGAAACTCTGGTTCCAGCCAAGCGCAATCCAGACGATCACCGTCACCGCGCCGGCGATGAGACCTGCAACGGCGCCGGCGCCCGACATGCCCCGCCAGGTGAGCGACAGGATGATGAGCGGGCCGAAGGCTGCGCCGAAACCGGCCCAGGCATTGGAAACGAGGCCAAGCACCTTGGAATCCGGGTTCCAGCCGATAATGCCGGCAACGATGGCAACCACCAGAACGAACAAACGGCCGATATTGACCATTTCCCGCTCGCTGGCATGGCGGCGCAGGAACAGGCGATAGAAATCCTCCGTGAGAGAGGACGAGGCAACCAGAAGCTGGCTCGAAATCGTGCTCATGATCGCCGCCAGCAGGGCCGCCAGCAGGAAACCGGTGACCAGCGGAATGAACAGCTGGTTGGCGAGAATGATGAAGATGGTTTCCGGGTCGGCAATGTCGATATTGTTGCCGACCACATAGGAGCGACCGAAAATGCCGAGCCCGACAGCACCGGCAAGCGAGATAATCATCCAGGCCATGCCGATATTGCGCGCCTTCGGCACATCCGCCACCGAGCGCACCGCCATGAAGCGGACGATGATGTGCGGCTGGCCGAAATAGCCAAGCCCCCAGGCGACCGCCGAGAGGAAGCCGATCACGGTCAGCCCGTGGAACATCGACAGGAAATTGGGGTCGACGCTCATCATCCTGGCTTCCGACACGCCGAGGCCGCCGGCCTTGTAAACGACGACGAGCGGCATGATCACCAGCGCCAACATCATGATGCAGCCCTGGACGAAATCGGTGAGGCTGACGGCGAGGAAGCCGCCGATCAGCGTATAGACCAGCACGATACCCATCGTCAGGATGATGCCGGTCTGGTAGGCGGAGAGACTGCCGATGTGGATAAGGTCGGGAAAGGCGGTATCGAACAGCTTGCCGCCGGCCACAAGGCCCGAACCGGTGTAGACGGCGAAGAACACCACGATGACGATCGCGGAGACACTTCTGAGCGCCATCGCCTTGCTCGGAAAGCGTTTCGACAGGAATTCCGGAATGGTCAGGCTGTTGTCATAGCGTTCGGTCTGTTCGCGCAGCCGCGGGGCGACGATAATCCAGTTGAGAAAGGCGCCGACGACGAGGCCGATGCCGATCCAGCTTTGCGTCAGGCCGGAGACGAACAGCGCGCCGGGCAGCCCCATCAGCAGCCAGCCGCTCATGTCGGATGCACCGGCGGAAAGAGCGGCAACGGCCGGCGAAAGCTGACGCCCGCCGAGCATATATTCTTCCGAATTGGACGTGGATTTGCGCCAGGCATAAATGCCGATGGCAATCATCAGGACAAAATAAAGTGTCAGACTGACAGTGACGCCGAAGCTCATGACAGATCCCTCCGTTTGCGACCTTGTTCCTCAGGGAGGAAATCGCGAGAGCTTTCTGCCATCGCGCCTTCCGTTTTCCGGGGAGTTGCCGTTCCGGAAGGCCCTTCACGGCCGATACGACCGTGACGGAACAACAACCCGGCTAAACAGGCACGTCGAACAACTCCGCGTGAACGGATCGCAGCTTTTGCGCGAGTCAGTTTCGCCGCCCACACTTCAGTGTAACACTTTGATGAAAGTGGCGGCAAGTCGGCTGAAAAATGTCAAAATTGTGGCGGCCGGAGCGAAGCCGCAAGCGTCCTCAGGGCGTATCCGGCTTCTTGACGTAATATTCGCCGGTCGCCGGATCCTTGACCAGCGTACCGGAGGCACCGTTCTTCTGCTCGGCACGCTTCTGTTCGCCGCGCGCCGTCACGGCTTCCGCGTCGTTGATGAACTTGCGGTAGAGCATGTAGCCGCCGCCTGCGATGGCGGCGAGAACCATAAACCGTCCCATGCCGGCCTCCTCACAATCCGTAACGCGCCCATAATGCGCGCTCTTCTGCCGTTTCGGCAAGTCCGGCGGCAAAACCGGATGCCATTTCCGGCCCCGAAAAGCTGCCGGCGGCGACACCGGGCTTGGCCCGGCCAAGCAAACCGGTCGGCGCGGAAACGAGCTTCAGCTCCACCTTGTCGCCATAGCGGCTCTTCAGCGTCGAGCGGATTTCGCCGATACCGTCGACAAGGCCGAGTTCGACACCGGAAAGCCCGCTCCAGAACAGGCCGGAGAACAGGTCCGGGTTATCCGCCAGTTTGGCGCCGCGCCGTTCCTTCACCATCTGGATGAAGACCTGGTGAATTTCGCCCTGCAGGTCTTTCAGGAAGGCGATGTCCCTTTCCTTTTCCGGCTGGAACGGATCGAGCATCACCTTGTTTTCGCCGGCGGTATAGACGCGCCGCTCGACACCGAGCTTTTCGATCAGCCCGGTAAAGCCGAAACCGCCGGAGACAACGCCGATGGAGCCGACAATCGAGGTCGGGTCGACGAAAATCTCGTCACCGGCAAGTGCGATCATGTAGCCGCCGGAGGCTGCAACATCCTCGACGAAGATCAGCACCGGCTTGTTCTTCTCTTCCGCAAGCGCACGGATGCGCTGGAAGATCATCCGCGACTGGACCGGAGAGCCGCCCGGCGAATTGAGCGAGAGCGCCACGCACGGGCTTGCCTTCATCGAAAACGCCTTGTCGAGCGCGGCGGAAACGGAGGCGAGGTTAAGGCTGCGCCGCCCCGGCGAACCGCCGGCCATGATCGCCCCGGAAAGCTTAACGACCGGAATGATCGTCCTGTCCTTGCGGAACTTCTTCGGGATCAGCCCGGCGACCAGCTTTTTCATCCTGTCCTCACCTCAATCAAGCGTTTCTGAGCATGTATGCGCAGCCTCGCCAAAGACAAGGGCGAAGCCTAAAGATTTGCCGGCCTTGCCGCCGTACTGCGCGGATAGGATGCACGGCCATTGTTCAGATCGTCGACACGCGGCAGAAAGGCGTGACCATCCGGCCCGTGCATGACCAGCGGCGCCCGCAGAGCAAGCCGTGCGCGCGAACCCTTGACCGCACTTGCCAGTATCCGAAAGGCATCCTCGCCCTCGCGGGCATGAACCGGCGTGAGCTCGAGGCCACCGAATCGGTTGCCGCAAGCTGCAATAATGGCGCCGATCGATTCCGGCCGGGCAATCAGCGACATCTGCCCCCCGGGTTTCAGGATGGCCCCGGCCGTGCGGATCCAGTTTTCAAAAAGCCCTTCCGCCATCGCGTGAGCTACACCTTTCAGCGCATCGGGTGTGCGGCGGTCAGCCGCCGCGTTGAACGGCGGGTTCATGATCACGTGATCGAAGGTGTCGTCGGTCAGCCCCGCGGCATTACGGTGTGCCCCCTTCAGCGTCACATCGGCCTCGTGAACGCAAACCCGTGCGGCAAGTCCCGCATTTTCGGCAAGCGCCAGCGTCTGGCGCGCATAATCCGCCATTTCCGGTGAAATTTCGAACAGGCTCACCGTGACATCGGCCAGCCGTGCGGCAACGGCCAGCCCTGCAGCCCCCGCCCCTGCGCCAAGATCGGCAACCTTCAGGGGCCCGGTTCCATCCACCATCGAGGCCAGCAGCATCGCATCCATGCCCGCCCGGTGGCCGCGCCCCTTGGGTTGCACCAGATGGAAGCGGCCGCGATGGAAAGCATCAACGGTTTTCAGCGGCGGTGCGTTCATTCCGGCTCAAGCTCCTTGCCAAGCCCCGCCTCGGTCAGGATCACGCGGGCGTCGGCCTCACGGTCCGCATCCACCATCAGCCGGCGCGGCAGCAGACCGAGCGAGCCTTCCATCACGCTCATCGACCGGTCGGCCACGAAAAAGTGAATACCGGCGTCTTTCAGAAGGCTCTCGGCAAGGCCCAGAACCACGGCGTCATTGGTCCGCATCAGATTGGTAAGGGCCATGTGAAACTCCCGATTTTCATTGAAAAGGAACAATTTGCCCCTTGTCGCTCCTGCCGCCGCTCCCTATTGTCGGCAAACAGGTTTCAACAGGAGCGAGCAGCTTTGAGCGCCGTTACATCGCTAGCACAAGAGAACAAACCATCCGGCTCGGTCAAGCCCATCGTGGACCTGACCGCGGCAGACATGGAGCGCGTCAACAAGCTTATCCTGTCAAAGGCCGGCTCCGATGTCGAGATGATACCGGAAGTTGCCAACCACCTGATTTCCTCGGGCGGAAAACGCCTTCGCCCGATGCTGACGCTGGCAGCGGCCGGCATGTTCGGCTATCGCGGCGAATATCACGTCTATCTCGCCACCAGTGTCGAGTTCATGCACACCGCCACCCTGCTGCATGACGATGTCGTTGACGAAAGCGACATGCGGCGCGGCAAGTCGAGCGCACGGATGATCTGGGGCAACCAGGCCAGCGTGCTGGTCGGGGATTTCCTGCTGGGTCAGGCTTTCCGGATGATGGTGGAAACCGGCTCCATGGAAGCGCTGAAGGTGCTTTCCAACGCCGCCGCCGTGATCGCCGAAGGCGAAGTGCTGCAGCTTTCCGTCGCCAAGAAGATGGAAACCACGGAAGCCGATTACATCGCCGTTATCCGCGGCAAGACGGCCGAGCTTTTTGCCGCTGCCGCCGAAGTCGGCCCGATCATCGCCGGTGCATCCGAGGCCGAGCGCACGGCGCTGCGCGACTACGGCATGGCGCTTGGCCTTGCCTTCCAGCTTGTCGACGATGTGCTCGACTATGGCGGCTCCAGTGCCGATCTCGGCAAGAATGTCGGCGACGATTTCCGCGAAGGCAAGATCACCATGCCGGTGATCCTCGCCTATCAGCGCGGCAACGACATCGAAAAGGCGTTCTGGCGCAAGGCGATGGAAGACGGCGTCAATGACGATGCCGCGCTCGAAAAGGCGCGCACGCTGATCACCCGGCACGACGCGCTTGCCGATTCCATTGCCCGGGCCCTTGCCTATGGCGAGGCCGCACGCGCGGCCCTCGCGCCGCTGCCCATGTCGGCCGGCAGGCACGCCCTTGAAGAAGTGATCGATTACTGCATCGCCCGCATCAGTTGACGGCAGTGGCGGATCTGCCCGTCCGGGAAACCGATCCGCCGATGAAAGGTTCTGGATGACAAACACGCTCCCGATGACACGGTTTCTGAGGAATGCGGCACTGGCAGCAACGCTGATGCTGCCCCTTCCGGCTTTTGCCCAGACCGATGACGGCAATGACGCGGCCATGGAAGCGGTGACGGCGGAAAGCTTCCCCGGCGCTCTTCTGGCGGGCCAGTCTGCCGCCTTCGACAACGATCTCGACCGCGCGATCGCCTATTTCCGCCGGGCCCTGCAATACCGCCCGAATGATACGGGAACCAACAACCAGCTTTTCATCGCCCTGATCTTCAACGGCGATCTCGAAAGCGCTGCAACCCAGGCAGAAAACACCACGGATGAGCCGCAGCTCGTTCCACTGCGCGATCTGTCGCTGGCGCTGACGGCGATGTCCCGCGAGGATTACGACGATGCCCTTGCCCGGCTCGACGCATTCGGCGGCTCTGCGCTGGACGAACTGGTTGCCGAACTGCTCAAGGCCTGGGCGCTGACCGGCAAGGACGAACCGGACGCGGCGCTGGCCGATATCGACGCGCTCGAGGGTCCGCCCTGGTTCAACCTCTTCAAGAATTACAACGCCGGCGCGATTGCAGCCCTTTCCGGCGACACGGCCAGGGCCCGCACCTATTTCAACGCCGCGCTCGCTGATCGCGAAGGCGGCATGACCGCGCCCGACACCATGTTGAAAACGGTGATCGGCCTTGCCGCAATCGAACAGCAGGCCGGCAATACCCGCAAGGCGCTGGACACCGTATCGGTTGCCGAGACCTACGGCCTCAACAGCGCCGTACTTGATCCGATCCGTGAGCGGATCGAGGCCGGAGCGCCGGTCGAGGGGTTGCCGCAGTCGACGTCTGCCGGTGCTGCCGGGGTGCTGTTCCAGGTCGCCGCCGCCCTTAATCAGGGCACCTCCGACGATATCGTTTCGCTTTACCTCGCCCTTTCCGATGCCCTTTCGCCCGAAGAGCCGGATGTGCTTTACCTGCGCGGCGTGGTGGCAGCGGCCAATAACAAACCGGAACGGGCGCTGGCCTATTTCTCCCGCATTCCCGAAGACGCGATCCAGTATCGGCTTGCCGAGTTGCAGCAGGGCCTTGCCCTTGCCGAGCTTGAACGGACCGATGAAGCGATCGACATGTTTTACGCGCTGATCGAAGACGCCCCCGATGACCGGCGCGGTTATCTGGCGCTTTCCAGCGTTCTGTCCGCCGAGAAGCGGTTTGCGGAAATGGCCGATGTGCTCGACCGCGCGGCAGACCGGATCGGCGCGGTGGCAGCCCCTGAGGACTGGAGCGTTTTCTACCGGCGCGGCATTGCCTATGAACGGCTGAAGGAATGGGACAAGGCCGAACCGAATTTCCTGCGCGCGCTTGAGCTTTACCCCAACCAGCCGCAGGTTCTGAACTATCTCGGCTATTCCTGGATCGATCAGGGCATGAACCTCGAAAAGGGCCTGGACCTGATCAATCAGGCCGTCGATCAGCGCCCCGATGATGGCTATATCGTCGATTCGCTCGGCTGGGCCTATTACAGGCTCGGTCGCTACGAAGACGCCATGCGCGAGCTGGAGCGGGCCGTTTCGCTGGATACCGGCGACCCCACGATCAACGACCATCTGGGCGATGCCTACTGGCAGATGGGGCGCAAGCTCGAAGCGATCTATCAGTGGAACAAGGCGCTTGCGAGTGAACCGGAGGAGGATCTCGTTCCCGCAATCAGGGAAAAGATCGCCCACGGCCTTGTCGCCAACGATGAAAATGCCGCCAATCCGCTGGCCAAGTCGCCCGAGGGAGACGGCGATACCGTCAAGACACCGTGACCACAGCGCCTGCCGGCGATGCGGTCGCGGAATTCGCGGCGGCGAAGATCAATCTTGCGCTTCACGTGACCGGGCAACGCGGCGACGGCTATCACCTGCTTGATTCGCTGGTGACTTTTGCCGATATCGGCGACCGGCTGACCTTCACGCCAAGCGACCGCGACATGTTCACGCTTTCGGGGCGTTTTGCCGACGATCTGCCGTATCATGATGATCCGGAAACCGGCAATCTGGTGCTGAAAGCGCGCAACCGGCTGCGCGCGGCGGCGGCCCAAACGGGCAGCCCCTGCGCGCCGGTTCATATCCATCTTGAGAAGAACCTGCCGGCCGCCTCCGGCATCGGCGGCGGTTCGGCCGATGCCGCTGCGGCGCTGCGCGGGCTTGTCCGCCTCTGGCAGCCCGGCCTTGATGAGAAAAGCATACACACGATCGCTCTCTCGCTGGGGGCCGATGTGCCGATGTGCCTTGCCTCGCATCCGCTGATTGCCCGGGGCATCGGCGATACCATCCGGCCGGCGACGGGTTTCCCCCGCCTTGATCTCGTACTTGCAAATCCGCTTCAGCCGATTGCGACCCCGGCAGTTTTCAGGGCGCTTGAAAACCGCCACAATCCGCCAATGGACCTTGGCGATCAGCCCGAAGACCAGCGGCGAGACTGGATCGCCCTCGTACGGCAAAGCCGCAACGACCTGCAACGGCCCGCAAACCGGATTGCGCCGGTCATTGATGCGGTGCTGGACGCGCTGTCGTCATCAGGCGCGTCCCTCTCGCGCATGTCGGGTTCGGGCGCGACATGTTTCGGACTGTTTAGCGATCGCGAAAGCGCGCATGCTGCGGCTGACCGGCTTTCCCATGCCCGGCCCGACTGGTTCGTGACCGCAACCGCCACCGTTGCCGCAGGAGAAGAACACCATGGTTGAACGCCCCTTCATTCCCATCCGCTTTGCCGTGCTGACCGTTTCCGACAGCCGCACGCTTGCCGATGACCGCTCCGGCGACACGCTTGTGCAACGCATCGAGACCGCCGGCCACGCATGCGCGGACCGCCGGATCGTCGGTGACGACCGCGCCGAAATCGAAAGCGTCGTGCGAGGCTGGTGCCTTGATCCGGCCGTCGATGTGGTGCTGACCACCGGCGGCACGGGCTTTACCGGACGCGATGTCACGCCGGAAGCCATCGAACCGCTGTTCGACAAGCGCATGGACGGATTTTCCGCCATCTTCCACCGCATTTCATTCGAAAAGATCGGCACATCAACGGTGCAATCGCGGGCAACGGCGGGGCTCAGCAACCAGACCTTCGTCTTCGTGCTGCCCGGTTCGCCGGGCGCCTGCCGCGATGCATGGGACGGTATTCTGGAAAAACAGTTCGACTACCGCCAGCAACCCTGCAATTTCGTGGAAATCATGCCGCGACTCAACGAGCACCTCAAACGCGGCTGACGCCGAAGGACCGTTTCAGACCCTGACCGAAGCCCAGGCCGGAATGATCTCGCAGGACAGTTTGCGCGTCATCTGCCTGCGGGCAAGCGCCAGAGGGGACTTGCCGCACGCCTGGGCCTTTTCGACAGCCAGCTGGCGCGGCATGAGAACGCCCACTTCAAGCGGGCAGCGCCGCTGAAACAGAACCTGGCGGAGCGGCCGGCGATGCCGGCGCGAGCGCGAAAACCGCGCCGGCCGCGTTTCCAGCGCCATATGTTCGAAGATCGCTTCGACCCAACCCGAAAGCGGCCGTGCGCCGGGTTCCAGTACGAGGATCCAGTCACCGCGCGCCTGACGCATCACCTCGGCAAGATCCCAGGAGCGCAGATGGTGGCATCCGGCGGCATCCGCCACCCGCTCCGTGCCGTCGTCGGAGCCGTGGTCGAGCACAATGACATCGCTGACAAGCCCCTCGACCGCGCCGACAACCAGCGTCGACAGCGTATGGGCGAGTTCCGCCTCGTGATTTGTAGTTTCGATAACGACGCTGAGCATGACCTCCTTATGGCAAAGGAACGGGCCTGTTGCAAAGGAGAACATCAATGTTCTTGCTTTGTTCTACTCGGTGCGATAAATTCATGATGAAGTGTTGCCGTTGGACCCCGCATTTCGGGGCCGGACACCGCAATGAGCCGATGAGGTCTGATCATGGATGATGCCTTCATTATCGATTTTGCCAGCGCGCCGCCGCCCGAACGCCACTTCGAGCCGGTGGTGCGTGACCGGCGGCGCGGCCGGGCTGCAACCGCCAATCCCGATGGCCGTTTCGAACCGGTCACGCGCGAGCATTTCGATGACGGCTGGGATATCGATGATGAACTGCCGACGCTTGCCACCGAAGTCCAGGTGGAAAAGGTCAAGACCATCATCACCCGCAATACCTCGCCCGACGTGCCGTTCGAGCGTTCGATCAACCCCTATCGCGGCTGCGAACACGGCTGCATCTATTGTTTTGCCCGCCCGACCCACGGTTTCATGGGGCTTTCTGCCGGGCTCGATTTCGAGACGAAGCTGTTTGCCAAGCCGGATGCGCCGCGCCAGCTTGCCCGTGAACTGGCAAAGCCCGGCTACAAGGCCAGGACAATCGCCATCGGCACCAATACCGATCCATATCAGCCGGTCGAAAAGACCTGGCGGATCATGCGGCAGACGCTGGAAGTGCTGGCCGAGGCCAATCATCCGGTTTCGATCACCACGAAATCCGCGCTCGTGCTGCGCGACCTCGATATCCTGTCGGCAATGGCGGAGAAACATCTCGTCAAGGTGATGGTTTCCGTGACCACGCTCGACCGCAAGCTTGCGCGTGCAATGGAACCACGCGCCGCCACGCCGCCGCGCCGGCTTGAAACCATCCGCACGCTGAGCGAACACGGCATTCCCGTCGGCATCTCCGTCGCGCCCGTGGTGCCGGCGCTGACCGATCACGAGATCGAACGCATTCTCGACAGCGGCAAGGCCGCCGGCGCGCGCGAAGCAAGCTATATTCTGCTGCGCCTGCCGCTGGAAGTGGCGCCGCTGTTCAAGGACTGGCTTCTGGAACACCACCCCGAACGCTACCGTCATGTGATGAGCCTCATCCGGTCGATGCGCGGCGGCAAGGATTACGACGCCGAGTTCGGCAAGCGCATGAAAGGCAGCGGCCCCTATGCCTGGCAGATCGCGCGGCGTTTCGAACTTGCCGTCAAGCGGCTCGGCCTTGCACGGCGGGGCGGCGCACTGCGCGAGGATCTGTTCGTGCCGCCGGATGGCGCGGGCACCCAGCTCAACCTGTTCTGATGCGCTGGACCAGTCCTGCCTGCAACCTTCGGCGGGGATGCAGTGCTGTTGTGTTTCCGGCCGGCCGTTCCCTGGGCCGGGGCCGAAGAAGTCTCCTTTGCCGCCGCACCCGGTCACCCTTCGGGGTCAGACCGGAAGGAGACTTGCGGGAGATCGGCGGGTGGTGTCAAATGACGTTATGTCATTGAACACACCTGCCGATTCTCCTGCCCTTTTCAATCTGCTGCCGGATGGTCCCGATTTTTCGATGGAACAGACCGCCAAGTGGAAAGCCCTCTGGCCGGTTGCCGGTTGCGACGAGGCCGGGCGCGGCCCTCTGGCCGGCCCCGTGGTCGCCGCCGCAGTAATCCTCGACCCCGATCGCATTCCCGAAGGCCTTAATGATTCCAAGAAGCTTTCCGCCAGAAAGCGCGAGAAACTGTTCGAGCTGATCATGGCGGATGCCATCGTCTCCGTCGCCTCCAGCGGCCCGGCGCTGATCGACCGGATCAACATTCTCGCCGCCAGCCTCGACGCCATGCGCCGCGCGGTCTGCAGCCTGCCCGTTGCACCGGCCCTGGTTCTGACGGATGGCCGTGATCGCCCGCCGGGCATTGCCTGCAAGGCGGACCCGGTGATCAAGGGCGACGGCCGGTCGCTGTCCATCGCCGCCGCTTCGATCGTGGCCAAGGTGACGCGAGACCGGATGATGACGCTTGCCGCGACATTCTATCCCGCCTACGGCTTCGATGCCCATGCCGGATACGGAACCGCCCGTCACCTTCGCGCGCTCAGCGAAGCCGGCCCCTGCCCGCTGCACCGCAGGAGCTTCCGGCCGGTCAGGGAACTGCAATACGGCGAAAAGGACAGCAAACACGCGACGACTGAACCGTAAAGGTCTTCGCCAAACGCAAACCGGAGGAAAGGAAAAATATCGGGAAAACTGATGGTCGGAGTGGCAAGATTCGAACTTGCGACCCCCTCGTCCCGAACGAGGTGCGCTACCAGGCTGCGCTACACTCCGTGACCAGCGGCTGCTCTATAAAACAGCATGCGGTATTCGGCAAGCGTCCTGTGAAACTTTTTTGATGGTTTTGTCACGTGGCTGCGTTACCCTCTCCCGGGGTTGTTCGCGCCATGAAGTTTTCATCAGCGCAGCAAAAGCAGGATCGGGCTGTCAAAGCCGGTATTGGTTGTCTAGAATATGAACGGAACCACAGGATGCGTAGTGCGTTGATCATATGGCCTAGTATTTTACGGCCCATGATTGACGGCGGAAACGCTCTGTTGCGTGGTCCTTTTCAGAATAAGCTGCGTTCCGACGGAGCTTTTGCATTTTTTGAAAGTTCGCCGGCGGTTTTATTGGGCCGGTACATTGCGAAGAAAAAAGGATAGATCGTATCAATGAGTGTAAAATTCGGCACCAGCGGATTGCGCGGCCTCTCGGTAGACCTTCTGGGTGAACCCTCCTCTCTCTACTCCGCGGCATTCTGCCGCCATCTGGAGGACACCGGACAGGCCGAAAAGGGCGCTCCGATACTGGTCGGACAGGATTTTCGCGACTCAAGCCCGGCCATTGCCGCAAGCTGCATGGGGGCCATCGCCGCATCGGGCTTCACACCAATCGACTGCGGCGCGCTTCCGACACCGGCGCTCGCCTTTTTCGGGCAGAAAAAGAACGCCGCCTCGATCATGATCACCGGATCGCACATCCCCGCAGACCGTAACGGCATCAAGTTTTATCGCGCCGATGGCGAAATCACCAAGGATGACGAACAGGCGATTTCCGCCTGGGCGGAAAAACTGAAAGGCACGGTCGACACCGGCAACGCCGAAGGCGAAGACATGTCCAGCGAGGCGCAGGCCCTGTTTACCGCGCGCTGCACCGCGATCCTGCCGGAGGATGCCCTTGCCGGCATGAAGATCGGCATTTATCAGCACTCGACCGTCGCCCGGGACCTGTTCATCGCCGTTCTGGAGCATTATGGCGCGGATGTCGTCCCGCTCGGCTTTTCAGAAACCTTCATTCCGGTCGATACCGAAGCCGTTTCCGACGAGACCGTCGGCCTCCTGAAGGGCTGGGCGAAGGAACACGGCCTCGACGCGCTGATCTCGGCCGATGGCGATGCCGACCGCCCGCTTGTTGCCGACGAGACCGGAACGCCGCTGCGCGGCGATCTGGTTGGCCTGATGACGGCGAATTTCCTCAAGGCAAAGGTGGTCGTCACGCCCGTCACATCCAATTCCGGCATCGAGAAGAACGGCGATTTCGAAGTCGTGCGCACCCGCGTCGGATCGCCCTTCGTCATCGCCGGCATGATGGACGCGCTTAAGTCCGGCCAGGATGGCGTCATGGGCTTCGAGGCCAATGGCGGCCTTCTGACGGCATCGCCTTTCCGCCCGGCCGACGACACGATTGCCCCGCTACCCACCCGCGACTGCTTCCTGCCGATCCTGTCGGCGCTTTATCTTGCCGCCAAGGACAGGCGGCCGATGTCGGAACTGGCAAAAGCCTACAGCCTGCCGGTGGCCGATGCCGACCGCATCAAGGACTTCTCGCAGGAGCGCAGCGGCGCCCTGATGGCCTATCTGCGCGAACGCGACGAAAACCTCTCGGCCTTCCTCGAGCCGGTCGGAACGGTTGCCCACAGAAGCGATATCGACGGCCTGCGGGTGACGCTTGAAGACGGCCGCATCATCCATTTTCGCCCGTCCGGCAACGCACCGGAAATGCGCTGCTATGTCGAGGCGAAAGATGCTGACGCAGCAAGCAGGCTTCTCAGGCAGGGCCTTTCCCTTATAGAGGGCTTCAAGGCCAGCTGAACTAGACCTTTTCCCGAAAGCCATTTGAGACATTTATTGGAGTAGTAGAACATGACCAGCAAGATCGTTCCCGTCATCATGGCCGGCGGCAAGGGCACGCGGCTCTGGCCGCTGTCGCGCGCCACTGCGCCGAAGCAGTTCATCCGCTTTCTCGGCCCCAAGACGCTTTATCAGAAGACACTCGAACGTGTGTCCGATGACGAACGCTATGAGGCGCCGATCATCCTGACAAACGAGGATTTCCGCTTCCTCGCCGCCGAGCAGGCGCGCGAGATCGACATGGAACTTTCCGGCATCATTCTGGAACCGATCGCGCGCAATACGGCGCCGGCCGTTGCCGCCGCCGCCGCGCTGGTGCGCAACAATTTCGGCGAAGACGCCATCATGCAGGTGTTTGCCTCCGACCATGAGATCGAGGCAGGCCCGGACTATTTCGCTTGCATCGAAACCGCCTATGCAGCCGCCAAATCCGGCAAGTTGGTCACCTTCGGCATCGAGCCGACCGAGCCGGCCACCGGCTACGGCTATATCGAGGCCGGGGACGAACTGCCGACAGGCGCGCGCAGCGTTGCCCGTTTCGTGGAAAAGCCGGAACAGGCAAAAGCCGAGGAAATGCTGGCAGCCGGGAACTACACCTGGAACTCGGGCATCTTCATGTTCCCGATCTCGGTGCTGGTGCGCGAGCTTGAGGCCTATGCCCCCGAGGTCATGCAATATGCCGAACAGGCCGTGCTGAAGGATGAAAGCGATCTGGAACTCGACTTCATCCGTCTCGACAAGGAAGCTTTCGAGAAATGCCCCGACATTTCCATCGACTACGCCGTCATGGAAAAGACCGCCGAGGCGGCCGTCATCCCCTCGCCCTTCTCATGGTCCGATCTCGGCTCGTGGGATGCCGTGTGGAAAAACGGAGAACAGGACGCTGACGGCAATGTCATCGCCGCTGACGCCACGCTGGTCGACACGACAAATTCGCTGGTCATCTCCCGCGACCTGCATGTCGCCATGCAGGGCCTGGAAGGCATGGCCGTGATTGCATCCGAAGACGCGGTCTATGTCGGCAAGCTCGAAGACAGCCAGAATGTCGGCAACATCGTCAAGATGCTGAAGGCCAGCAAGGAAACCAAGGCGCTTGCCGAGGAGCACCCGACCTCCTACCGTCCGTGGGGCGGCTACACCTCGATCATCAAGGGCGAGCGCTTCCAGGCCAAGCGCATCTTCGTCAAGCCGGGCAAGAAGCTTTCGCTGCAAAAGCACCACCATCGCGCCGAACACTGGATCGTGGTCAAGGGCACAGCCGAGGTGACGGTCGACGAGGATGTGAAGATGCTGACCGAGAACCAGTCGGTCTATATCCCGCTCGGTGCCGTGCATCGCCTGTCCAACCCCGGCAAGATCACGCTGGAACTGATCGAGGTGCAGACCGGCTCCTATCTCGGCGAGGACGACATCATCCGTATCGTCGACGATTTCGGCCGCGGCTGATCAAGCGCCGTCTAGCGAACAAGGAAAAGCCCGCGCCGGCGACGTCGGTGCGGGCTTTATTGCGCAAAACAGATCATTTTCCGTTAGAATGATTGCGGCGTACTTCATCGCCGCAAACTTCAGCGCAAAATACTGAATACAGCGCAACGTCCATGCGCGCACCCTTGACCATCCCACCCGGCCCGCGATATCGTTGCCACACCAAACCCGAAACCGGGTGAGACATCTTTCCTCAGATTCGAAGGGCCGGCACATGATCGAAACCCCTTATCTTCTGTTTCTCGGCGATGCCCCGGATGCGCTGGCCGCCAAGGTCGCCCAGGGCATAAAGGACTGGCGTCCGGATTATGCGGTCGGGCAGTTCCGCCTTGAGGGCTGCAAGGCCGACATGAAACTGCCGGACCTGACGATTGCCGAAGCGGTCGAAAAGGGCGTGAAGACGCTGGTCATCGGCGTTGCCAATCGCGGTGGCGTGATTTCGCCGGCATGGAAAAGCGTGCTGATCGAAGCGCTTGAGGCGGGGCTTGATCTGGCCTCCGGCCTGCACAATCTGCTGCGCAACGAGCCCGATCTGGCCGCAAAGGCAAAGGAACTCGGCCGCACGCTTCATGATGTCCGCATTCCCGCCGTGCAGTATCCGATTGCAAACGGCAAGAAGCGCACCGGCAAGCGCATGCTCGCCGTCGGCACGGATTGCTCCGTGGGCAAGATGTACACCGCGCTATGCGTCGAAAAGGCGATGCGCGAAAAGGGCCTGAAGGCCACCTTCCGCGCCACCGGCCAGACCGGCATTCTGATCACCGGCGACGGCGTGCCGCTTGACGCGGTGATTGCCGATTTCATGGCCGGCTCGGTCGAATATCTGACCCCCGACAACGACGCCGACCACTGGGACCTGATCGAGGGCCAGGGCAGCCTGTTCCACGCCTCCTATTCCGGCGTCACCATGGCGCTCGTCCATGGCGGCCAGCCGGATGCGCTGGTGCTCTGCCATGAGCCCGACCGCCCGCATATGCGCGGCCTGCCGGATTATCATCTGCCGAGCCTGGAAGCATTGCGCGACCTCGCCCTTCAGATCGCCCGCATCGTCAACCCGGACTGCAAGGTGGTCGGCATTTCCGCCAACACCTCGGCGATGACGGATGAGGAAGCGCTGACATGGTGCCGTGAGACCGAAGCGCGCATGGGCCTGCCGACGGTCGACCCGTTCCGCCACGGCGCTGAAAAGCTCGCCGATGCGCTGGCAGCATTATGACCGGCGTCATTGTCACGGCACATGAGGATGTGTTTCCGGTCGCCGGAAGCTTCACCATTTCGCGCGGTTCACGCACGGAAATCCGCGTCGTCACCGTCACGCTTTCCGATGACGAACATACCGGGCGCGGTGAATGCGTGCCCTATGCCCGCTATGGCGAAACCGTTGACGGCGTGATTGCCGATATTCTGGCCCTGAAAGGCGAAATTGCCGGCGGGCTCGACCGGACCGCGCTGCAAACGCACATGAAGCCAGGTGCTGCGCGCAACGCGCTCGACTGCGCCTTCTGGGATCTTGAGGCCAAGCGCGCGGGCAAACCGGTCTGGCAACTGGCCGGGCTTTCAAAACCCGGCCCGCTAACCACCGCCTACACCATCTCGCTCGGCACGCCGGAAAAAATGCAGGCTCAGGCGGCGGAAAACGCCCACCGGCCGCTGCTCAAGGTCAAGCTCGGCACCGATGACGACCGCGGCCGGATTGAGGCCGTGCGCGCCGGCGCGCCGGATGCCACGATCATCGTCGACGCCAATGAAGGCTGGACAGTCGAGACCTATCAGCAACTCGCGCCCGAACTGGTCCGCCTCGGCGTGGCGCTGGTGGAACAGCCGCTGCCGGCCGGCGACGACGAAGCCCTTGCCCATATCGACCGGCCGCTGCCGGTCTGCGCCGACGAAAGCTGCCATGCCCGCCCTTCTCTTGAAAGCCTCAAGGGCAAATATGACGCAATCAACATCAAGATCGACAAGACCGGCGGCCTGACCGAAGCGCTGCTCCTGAAAAAGGCGGCAATGGAAGCCGGCTTCCAGATCATGACCGGCTGCATGCTCGGCACCTCGCTGGCCATGGCGCCAGCCATGCTGGTCGCAGACGGCGCCCCGTTCGTCGATCTCGACGGCCCGCTTCTGCTCGCAAAAGACCGCGAACCGGCAATCACCTTCGAAGGCTCGGTGATGCATCCGGTCGACCCGGCGCTTTGGGGGTAGGAAGACCATCAGCCCTTCGCGGCCATCATTGCAAAAGTAAAACGCGGGAAGCCCGCCCGCCTACGCGAGCTTTGGCTATTCGGCCAAACCAATACAGCACTGCAGGTTTCACCAGCTCTCCTGCCCAACACGCCATCACCCCGGCCTTGAGCCGGGGTCCAGGGCCACGCGGGAAACGTCGCAGGCCAATTGCGGCGTCCCGGCACTGCGATGGTGGCTATTGCCCCATCATCCACTAAGATCATGATAATCAATTCAAATTCCTCTGCCATGCGGCTCTGGATGCCGGCTCAAGGCCGGCATGACGGAATGTGAGAGCGGGATTATCAAGAAAAGCCTTTCCCTTTTACATTCGACGACCTAACGCATCCGCGCGAAACTCATCGAGATGTGGGCGCGGCGCATGTGGCCGATGGCGTCGAGATTGTCGCTGCGCAGCGCCGTCAGGATATCGGCAGTTTCGCGGCAATAGATTTCGGCCTCGTTTTCAAGGTCGATATCGGATGCGGTGATGGCCTGCAGCCAGATGCGGGCGGTGCGGAAATAAAGCCGCTCGCTGGCGTCCCGCAGCGGCCGGTTTTCCGTCAGTTTCAGAAGTTGCAGAAACATGTCGCGATCCAGCGCGGCAAAGGCCCGCGGCGACGGTTCCTGGCGCAGCGCTTCGGCGCGGGCGTTCAGCACCCGGAATTCCTCGATCCGTTCCGGCGTCAGCGCCACCGGGTCGAGACTCGTCACCAGCACCATCAATTCCATGCGCAGGCGATAGACCTGGGCCAGTTCGTCAAGGTCGACATCGGTGACGATGGTGCCGACGCCATGGACCGATTGCAGCAGGCCTTCGTCTTCCAGCCGCGCTAGAACCCGCCGCAAGGGCGTGCGCGACATGCCGAACTCTTCGGCAAGCGCTGCCTCTGAAAGCTTTTCGCCGGGCGGATAGTCGAGCATGCAGATACGCTCGCGAATGATATCGTGGATCTGCTCCAGCCGGTCGCGGCCGGTCGGCGCTTCGATCACCGCGTCTTCGCTCATGTCCAGTGCTCCCCAAGCCGGTCGAGCATGGTCAGGCACTGGGAGAGCTGTTCGGCGCTGATGAACTCATCGGGCTTGTGGGCCTGATCGATCGAGCCCGGCCCGCAGACCACGGCATCCATGCCGATTTCCTGAAAAAACCCGGCCTCCGTTCCGAAGGGCACCACATCGGCGCGATTTTCCCCGGTCAGCGCGAAGGCAAGGTCGCGGGCGCTGTTGGCGTTTTTCGGGAAAAGCGCGGCCGCCTCGCCGATCACTTCCGTCTCGATCCCCGCCTCCGGCGTGTGCCGGCGCATTTCCGGCAGAAGCCGGGTGCGGCAATATTCAGCAATCTCCTGTTTCACATAACCAAGGTCTTCAGCCACCACCGGCCGCGTCTCCCATTTCAGCACCGCGCGCGGCGCAATCACATTATGCGACATGCCGCCTTCCAGCCCGCCGACATTGAGTGTCGCATAGGGCGGATCATAGCGCGAGCCGACGGGCGTGCGCTGTTTCAGCCCGTCGCGCAGTTCCATCAGCCGGGCGATATAGCGCGCGGCATATTCCACGGCATTGACCCCTGCATCGGGCGCGGAGGAATGGCCCGAGCGGCCGGTAAAGGTCACGGTATATTCGCAGCATCCCTTGTGCCCTTCGATCACCCGCATCAGCGTCGGCTCGCCGACGATCGCTAGCCCCGGACGCACTTCGCGGTCCTTCAGGTGCTCAACCAGCGCCTTTGCGCCGATGCAGCCGACCTCCTCGTCATGGGTGAAGGCGAAATGGATCGGCCGTTTTTCCGCCAGCGCGGCAAGTTCCTCGCGCCGGGCCAGACAGCAGGCGATGAAGCCTTTCATGTCGCAGGCGCCGCGCCCGTAAAACCGGCCATCGCGTTCTGTAAGTTCAAAGGGATCGCTCATCCACATATGCTCATCGACCGGCACCACATCGGTATGGCCGGAGAGCATCAGCCCGCCGGCAATCTCGGGCCCGAGCGAGGCGAACAGATTGGCCTTGGTGCCGGTCTCGTCGGTGAAGATTTCCACGCGCGCGCCGACATCGGCCAGCCTGTCGGCGATATAGGCGATCACCGGCAGGTTGCTTTCAGACGAGACTGTGGGAAAGGCGACCAGATCGGCCAGAATATCGCGGCAGGCGGCAAGTTCGAACATTTGCGCTTCAGCCTTTCACAAACAGCTTGCGCTCGATATTGCAGAGCGCTTCGGCGGGGCCATCCTCCCGGATGAGAATGGTCTCGGTGATTTCAAGCCCCCAGTCATCCATCCACAGACCCGGCATGAAATGCAGCGTCATGCCGGGTTTCAACAGCGTATCATCGCTGGTGCGGATGCTGACGGTGTGCTCGCCCCAGTCCGGCGGATAGGCAAGGCCGGTGGCATAGCCGCAGCGGTTCGGCCGCTCGATACCGATCTTCCAGAGCTCCCTTTCCATGGCCGCGGCGATATCGCCGGCGCGGTTTCCTGCGCGCGCCGCCTCGATCCCTGCATTGAGCCCGGCGACGGCCGCATCCGCCGCCGCTTTCATGTAATCCGGCGGCGTGCCGAAAAAGACGGTGCGCGACAGCGGCGCATGGTAGCGGCGATAACAGCCCGCCTGTTCGATAAACGTCGCCTCGCCCATACGGAAGTCATCGGCGTTCCAGGTCAGGTGCGGGGCAGAGGCGTCGCGGCCCGATGGCAGAAGCGGCATAATGGCGGGGTAATCGCCCCAGGCGTCGTCGGCTCCTTCGATTGCGGTTTTCATCAGTTCGCCGACAAAACGGTTCTTTTTCATGCCCGGTTCGGCGATATCCATGGCATGCGACATCACCCTGTCGGAAATCTTCGCCGCCTTGCGCATGAAGGCGATCTCCTCATCCGACTTGACCACGCGCTGCCAGTCGACGAGACCCGAACCGTCCTTGATCGTCGCATCGGGAAGGCCCTCGACCAGCGCCTTGTGCCCGGCCGCGGAATAGTAATAGGCGGTCATCTCCACGCCGATGCGGTTCCGGCCATGGCCGAGGTCCCTGATCTTGTCGGCAAGATCGTCCATCGGGTGGCAATCGGCAGCCTGCACAAACCGGTCGGCGTAATAGAGGATATGATCCTCATCGATGTAGGATGTGCGCCGCGCGCCGTTGGCATCCATCAGCCGGCCCCACCAGAACGGCATGCCCTCCCGCGTCACCAGCACGGCCTGATCGACATAAAACGACCAGCCGTCATAACCGGTCAGCCAGTTCATGCCGGCGGGTGCCGTGACGACCAGCACATCAATGCCCCAGGCGTCCATCGCCTTTCGGGTCAATGCCAGGCGGCGGTCATATTCGGATCGGGAGAAAGGCAGCGCTGGCATGGTTCCCTCGTTTTATTTGTGCACAACCTGTCAGGAGCAGGTCGCCGTGAATGAATTCCGGTTTTGAACGCATCGCCTTTCCGCCCATCTCGGCGTCATCCTCGGGCTTGACCCGAGGATCTAATCACCTCTCCCTGCGAGAGGAGGTGCGTTTCCTTGTGCCCTGCACTTCCAGCGCGTTCCATCCGCCAACGCCGCTCGCGACATAAGTGGCTGGATCCTCGGGTCAAGCCCGAGGATGACGCAGAAAGAGAGGGGAGGGTTCGCGATATTCACGTGCAGGATGTTCCGCTTTGCATTCCCATTGAGAGTTGTATACAACATTGTTTTAATATCGCGCGCAAGCCCCTTCCAACCCAACGAGGACAATGATGCTCACAAACGACCAGCTCGACCGTTTCGACCGCGAGAATTTCTTCCACCCCTCGACCCATCTCGCCCAGCATGCGCGCGGCGAAAGCGCCAGCCGCATCGTCAAGACGGGCAAGGGCGTGTTCATCGAGGATCGTGACGGCAAGAAGCTGCTCGACGCATTCGGCGGGCTTTACTGCGTCAATGTCGGCTATGGCCGCGAAAGCATCATCGAGGCGATTGCCGATCAGGCGCGGGAACTCGCCTATTACCACGCCTATGCCGGCCACAGCACGGAAGCGGCGATCAATCTGGCAAAGATGGTGATGGACCGCGCGCCGGAGCATATGTCCAAGGTCTATTTCGGCCTGTCGGGGTCGGATGCCAACGAGACCAATATCAAGCTCGTCTGGTACTACAATAACATCCTCGGCCGGCCCGAGAAGAAGAAGATTATCTCGCGCTGGCGCGGCTATCACGGCTCCGGGCTGATGACCGGTTCGCTGACCGGCCTCCCCGGCTTCCAGAAGAAATTCGACCTGCCGCTGGAAAAGGTGTTCCACACCACCGCGCCCTATTATTTCCGCCGCAAGGACCTGGCGATGAGCGAGTCCGATTTCGTGGCCTATTGCGTTGCGGAACTCGAACACCGCATCGAGCGCGAGGGTGCAGATACCATCGCCGCCTTCATCGGCGAGCCGGTTTTAGGCACCGGCGGCCTTGTCCCGCCGCCGGAAGGCTATTGGGAAGCGATCTCCGCCGTTCTGGAAAAACACGACATCCTGCTGATTGCCGATGAGGTGGTTACCGGTTTCGGCCGTCTCGGCTCGATGTTCGGCTCGGCGCATTTCAACCTGAAGCCCGATCTCATCACCATCGCCAAGGGGCTGACCTCGGCCTATGCGCCGCTTTCCGGCAGCATCGTTTCGGAGAAGATGTGGAAGGTGCTGGAACAGGGCACCGATGAAAACGGCCCGATCGGCCATGGCTGGACCTATTCCGCGCACCCGATCGGTGCGGCGGCGGGCGTCGCCAATCTGAAGCTGATCGACGAACTGGGTCTGGTGAAGAATGCCGGCGAGACCGGTGCCTATTTCCGCGCCGCCATGCAGGATGCGCTGGGCGAGCACGCCCATGTCGGCGATGTGCGCGGCGAAGGCATGCTGCTGGCCGTGGAGTTCGTGAAGGACCGCGAGACCCGCACCTTCTTCGATCCGGAAGAAAAGATCGGCTACAAGCTGGCCGCAGCCCTGCTGTCGGAAGGTGTGATTGCCCGCGCCATGCCGGAAGGCGACATTCTGGGCTATGCCCCGCCGCTGTGCCTGACGCGCGAAGAAGCCGACCAGATCGTCGCTGCGACGAAGAAAGCGGTGACGACGGTTCTCGGCTGACAAGGGTTTGGAAAGGCTTGCCCCCGGCGCATCCGGGGGCAAGCATATTCAGTGATGACCGATGACGTGCTGCACAAGGCGCAGCACCAGATGCAGTGCCAGAAACATGGCACCGAAAAGCAGGATGACATGGGCAAGCGGGGTCAGCAGACTGCCCTCGATATCGCCCGCAACATCGCGATAGTGATAAAGGCCGAAGCGTATGGTCAAGGTGGCAAGGCCGATCACCACCAGCACAAGGCCGGCTAGTTTCATGTTCCGATCTCCCTGAGGCGCTCGAGCGTTTACGAGATCGGTCTCTTTGGGGCAGCAGGACGCCGCCCGTCTTTCAAAATGCACAAAAGACCGAAACGCGAAAGACGGCCACCGGCCGCCTTTCGGTATTTTCGTATCTTCTATCGTGCTTTTGTGGCGATTTAAGGCCAGCGTCACTATTGCCCCGCAAGCGAAACCGAAATTTCCGAAACCGCGGGCGCTTCCTCGATCAAGCCGTTTGCCGCCATGAACGCGCCGAAGCGCTGGTAGCGACCGGCATCGAAGGCCGCCGGGCTCTTGGCAAAGCGAGCGACGGTATCGGCAAAGGCTGCACGGTTCAGCTCGTCGTCAAGATCGGGATAGGCCTCGGCGAACAGGCTCCAGGCCTCGTCCGGGTGATTGGTGATGAAGATCGTTGCTTTCTCGACGGCATCGAGAAAACGCGGCAGACGGTCATCATCGAGCAGTTCGCTGCGGGTCACATAGATCAGCTCGTCATAGACCGGAACGCCGTTTTCTTCCGGAAAAAAGGCTCGTCCCTCCTCGCCTTCGATGGCCATCTGGGTCAGCTCGAAATTGCGGAACGCGCCGATCGTGGCATCCACCTGGCCGGAAAGAAGCGACTGGGTGAGCGCGAAATTGACATTGACAAGGGTGATGTCATCCCGCGACAGGCCGGTGCTTTCAAGCATGGCGGAGACGACCGCCTCCTCGATCCCGGCGACGGAAAAGCCGATTTTCTTGCCTTTCAGATCGGAAAGCGACTGCACCGGACCATCCGCCATCACCGTCAACGTATTGAGGGGTGTGGACACCAGCGTGCCGAAACGCTTGATGTCGATGCCTGCGGCATGGTCGAGATAGAGGTTCGGCTGGTAGTGAACGCCGATATCGGCGCGCCCGGCGGCAACCATGCGCGGCACCATGGATGGATCGGCCGGCGGCACCAGTGTCACATCCAGTTTTTCATCTTCGAAATAGCCCTGCTGCTGGGCGACCACCAGCGGCGCATGGTCCGGGTTCACATACCATTCGAGAATGACATCGAGCTTGTCATTGGCAGCGGCCATGCCGGGCAACAATGTCAGCGCGGCAATCAGGGTCAGTTTCTTGAGCATTCATTCCTCCTTGTCAGGACAGTCCGGCCGCTCATGCCTGTGGCGACCAGCGGGTGAAAAAGGGAGCGGCGAGATCCACCGCCTTTCGAAACAGAACGGCTTCCAGCGCCAGGATCAGCATGGCCGCAAACACGGTCTCGCCCTGCATGCGGGCATTGGCCTGCACCATGACGAAGCCGAGACCGCCGGCAGCGCCAACCCATTCGCCGACGACCGCGCCCAGCGGCGCAAGCGGTGCGGCAATGCGCAGGCCGGAGAAAAGCTGCGGCATGGCCAGCGGAAGCCGGATGAGAAAGAGGAGTTGCCAGTGGCCTGCGCCATCGAGATGCGCGGCCTTGACGATGGCGCTGTCGGTGCGGGCAAGGCCGTCGGCAAAATTGGAGGCGACCGGAAAGAACACGATGATCGTCGTCATCACCACCTTGGACGCGATGCCGAAGCCGAACCAGAGCACCAGCATGGGCGCGATGACGAACACGGGAAAGGATTGCAGCACCACCAGCGCCGGCCAGACCAGCCGGCCGAAACGGGGAAAGCCGGCAAGCAGAAAGGCCGCACCGGCGCCGAACAGCGCACCGGCGGCAAAGCCTGCGATGATCTCACGCAGCGTGACCAGCGCTTCGGCAAACAGATAGGCGTGTCCGCTCCACAGCCTGACCGCGACGGAAAGCGGGGCGGGCAGGATATAGCGCGGCAGCGCAAACACCATGACCACCGCCTGCCAGAGCAGGATCAGGGCGCAAACCACCAGACAAAATCGGAAAACCGCATAAAGGCTCTGCTTCAACACCCCTCTCCCCGGCACAGCCGGGCAGCGGACGTAACAAAACAGGCTGATATTCTGGGCGTGTCGCTCAACACCAAACTCCGTTCCTACGCCGGCATGACCCGGATCAGGTTCAAGGGTTCGGCAAACGCCATCTCAGCATCTTCCACGAAGATCGCACCCCTCGGATGGGCATATCTATGACCACGTCGGCAGGCCCGGTCAAGGGGTGTCGACAAATGCTTCGGCGACAGGAATTCAACCGAATTGAGTTAATTACGTGTATTACATCCTAAAGTTGCCCTAAAGATTGGCGAAAAGCAAAACTTTCAGCTACCGTTCACAAAAACAGACTAAGGGTTCGGTGAAGGAAGAAAGCTGAACGGCGTGCCGGAACCCCGGCAACGCCTGTGGAATGCGGAGGAAACCAATGCTTATCGCCATCGTTATCGTGGCGGCACTGTTCGGCATGCTCTTCGGTTTTGACCAGGGCGTGATCTCCGGCGCATTGCCGTTCATCAAACAGGATTTCACCATCACGCCCTTCATGGAAGGGGTGATCACATCCGCCGTTCCGCTCGGCGCGGTTGGCGGCACGATCGTCGCCATGGTCACCACCGATCGCTACGGGCGAAAGCCGATGCTGATCCTCGGCGCCGTGATCTTTCTGGTCGGCTCGCTGATTTCGGCGCTCGCCTTCAACCAGTACATCCTGACGCTGGCCCGCCTTCTGATCGGCGTCGGCATCGGCGCATCGGCCATGACGGCCCCGATGTTTCTGGCGGAAGTGGCGCCGGCGCGCATTCGTGGCACTATCGTCTCCGCCTTCCAGTTGATGATCACCATCGGCATCATGGTCTCCTACATGTCGGATGCAGCCTTCGGTGGTTCCGGCGACTGGCGCTGGATGATCGGCGTCGGCGTGTTCCCGTCGATCATTGCCCTTGTTGGCATTCTGCTTTCGCCGGAGACCCCGCGCTGGCTGACGCTGAATTCCAATGCCGACAAGGCCCGCGACATCATCGCCAGGCTGCAGCCGGAATCCTCCGACGCAGAGATTGACGGGATCATCGCCGAAATCAAGGAAAGCGCCAGGGACGAGGAAGCAAAGCCATCCTGGAGCACATTCCTGAAAAAGGGCATTCTGCCGATTACCAGTTTCGCGATGATCGTGTTCGTGCTTCAGCAGCTCTCCGGCATCAATGCTATCATTTATTACGCCCCGGAGATTTTCAAGAACGCCGGCTTTTCCGGCACTACGACCGATCTTCTGGCAACTGTCGGCATCGGCGTGGTCAATGTCGCGCTGACGGTCGTCGCCATGTATCTCGTTGAATCCATGGGACGGCGCAAATTGCTGATCATGGGCTTTATCGGAACCTCGGCCGCCATGGCGCTGGTGACGGTTGCAACCATGATCAACATCGCCGCGACGCCCTATCTGGCAATGATCGGGATCTTCGCCTTCATCGCGTTCTTTGCCGTCAGCCTCGGCCCGTTGCCCTGGCTTTACATGGCGGAGCTGTTTCCGCTCAGACTACGCCCGCGCGGCATGGCGCTGCCCTCTGTCGCCAACTGGTTCTTCAACTTCGTCGTCGCCCTGCTGTTCCCCGAGCTTCTGGCAGGCATCGGCATTGTCGGGACCTTCGCGATCTTCACCGGTTTCTGCGTGATCGGCATTTTCTATGCCATCGCGGTAGCGCCGGAGACCAAGGGCGTCACGCTGGAGGAAATCGAGCAACGCACCGTTGCAGCAGGCTGATCTGCCCGCACCGCATGATGATCGACGGCCCGCCGCGAGCGGGCCGTTTTGCGTGAGACCGCCAAAATGCCTAAGACTAATGGCTGCATTGCCGCCAATGGACAATTGACGCCTACTGGAACAAAACGGCGGTGGCATTAAGCGGGAGGAGATGTCATGCACGAGCATACGGTGCGCACCCACAAATCATCGGAAAACCTGAAACGCGAAGACCAGCTGGCCTGGAAGATCGCCACTGTTGCGGCCGATCCCGTAGCGCTTGATGACGATGTGGTGGAGATGATCGGCAACCGGATCATCGACAATGCCGCCGTGGCCGCCGCCTCCATCGCCCGCCGCCCGGCGATCAGCGCAAGGGCGCAGGCAACCGCTCATCCGTTTATCCCCGGCGCAACGATCTTCGGTCTTGCCGCCGACACCCGGTTTTCGCCGGAATGGGCGGCCTGGGCCAATGGCGTGGCGGTGCGCGAGCTTGATTATCACGACACGTTTCTGGCCGCCGACTATTCCCACCCCGGCGACAATATCCCGCCGGTTCTGGCTGTTGCCCAGCATTGCGGGCTCTCCGGCGAGGCCCTGGTGCGCGGCATTGCCACCGGCTATGAAATCCAGGTCGATCTGGTCAAGGGCATTTGCCTGCACGAACACAAGATCGACCATATCGCCCATCTGGGGCCGTCGGCGGCCGCCGGCATCGGCACCGCGCTCG
This sequence comes from Martelella mangrovi, assembly GCF_040545495.1. Taxonomy (NCBI): domain Bacteria; kingdom Pseudomonadati; phylum Pseudomonadota; class Alphaproteobacteria; order Hyphomicrobiales; family Aurantimonadaceae; genus Martelella; species Martelella mangrovi. The sequence continues at coordinate 12,959 of NZ_JBEPLY010000006.1, read as the reverse complement.
GGCTTGAGACCGAGACCATCTATCAGGCCGTGCAGCAGGCGCTGCATGTGACGACCACGACCCGGCAATCGCGCAAGGGCGAGATTTCGAGCTGGAAGGCCTATGCCCCGGCCTTTGCCGGCAAGATGGCGGTCGAGGCCGTCGACCGGGTGATGCGCGGCGAAGGCGCACCCTCTCCGGCCTGGGAGGGCGAGGACGGCTTTATCGCCTACCTTCTTTCCGGCCCGGGCGCCGAATATATCGTGCCGCTGCCGGAACAGGGCGAGGCCAAGCGCGCCATCATGGACACCTACACCAAGGAGCATTCGGCCGAGTATCAAAGCCAGGCGCTGATCGACCTTGCCCGCCGCATGGGCCCGAAGATCGGCGATCTCACAAAGGTGAAATCAATCCTGATCGAGACCAGCCACCACACCCATTATGTGATCGGCACCGGCGCCAATGACCCGCAGAAGATGGACCCGGACGCCAGCCGCGAAACGCTCGACCATTCGATCATGTATATCTTCGCCGTCGCACTTGAGGACGGCGGCTGGCACCATGAGCGCTCCTATGCGCCAGAGCGCGCCAGACGGCCCGAGACCGTGGCGCTGTGGCACAAGATCACCACGGCGGAAAACCCGGAATGGACACGGCGCTATCACAGTCACGACCCGGCGGAAAAGGCCTTCGGCGGCCATGTGATCGTCACCATGGAGGACGGCCGGATCATCGAGGATCAGTTGGCCGTCGCCGATGCCCATCCGCTGGGAAGCCGCCCGTTTGCCCGGCCCGACTATGTGAAAAAGTTCCGGATGCTGGCCGACGGGGTGATTGCGGCAGACGAACAGGACCGGTTTCTGGCAACCGTCGAGCGGCTGATGTCGCTTGCGCCCGACGACCTTGCCGGGCTGAATTTCACCGTGTCGCCGGACAGGCTGGGGGCACCGGCAAGGACGGGCATATTCGACTGGAGATGAGACAGATGCCGCCTATCCGGCCTTGAGGAGGGCGGGATCGGCGGCGCGTGATCGGGAGGAGAGATCATGACGCAAGCAAGGAAACCGAAGAAATCCGTGGCGCTTTCGGGCGTTGTCGCCGGCAATACCGCGCTGTGTTCGGTCGGCCAGAGCGGCAACGACCTGCATTATCGCGGCTACGATATTCTCGACATTGCCGACACCTGCGACTTCGAGGAAATCGCCTATCTGCTGGTCTATGGCACGCTGCCGACCGGGGCCGCCCTTGCCGCCTACAAGGAAAAGCTTGCCGCGCTTCGCGGCCTGCCTGCTGCCGTGCGCGGCGCGCTGGAAGAACTGCCCGCCGCCACCCATCCGATGGACGTGATGCGCACCGGCGCTTCGGTGCTGGGCTGCGTGTTGCCGGAGGCTGACGACCACAACAAGGCCGGCGCCCGCGACATTGCCGACCGGCTGATGGCCTCGCTGGGCTCGATGCTGCTCTACTGGTATCACTTCTCCCATAACGGCAGGCGGATCGATGTGGAGACCGATGACAGTTCCATCGGCGGGCATTTCCTGCACCTGCTGCACGGCAAGCCGCCCGGTGAAAGCCATGTCAGGGCGATGCATACCTCGCTCATTCTTTACGCCGAGCATGAATTCAACGCCTCGACCTTCACCGCCCGTTCGATCACCGGCACCGGCACCGATTTCTATTCCGCCGTCTGCGGCGCGATCGGCGCGCTGCGCGGGCCGAAACATGGCGGAGCCAACGAATTCGCCTTCGAGATCCAGAAACGCTACGACACGCCGGAAGAGGCCGATGCCGATATCCGCGAGCGGGTGGCGCAAAAACAGGTGATCATCGGCTTCGGCCATCCGGTCTATACGGTCGCCGACCCGCGCCACAAGGTGATCAAACAGGTCGCGCACAAGCTCTCCGAAGAGGCCGGCGCGATGAAGATGTTCGACATCGCCGACCAGATCGAGACCACCATGGCCGATGCGCGCAGCATGTTTCCCAATCTCGACTGGTTCTCGGCCGTCTCCTACCACATGATGGGCGTGCCGACGGCGATGTTTACGCCGCTGTTCGTGATTGCCCGCATGGCGGGTTGGGCGGCCCATATCATCGAGCAGCGCGAGGACGGCAAGATCATCCGCCCCGCCGCCAATTACATCGGCCCCGACAATCGCCCCTTCGTGCCGATGGCAGACCGCAACTGACAGGATATCTCCCATGCCCTATCTGATTTCCGCAGACCTTCCGCAAGAACCCGCCGGGCTTCGCCTGCGCCGACAGGTGGAAGCGGGCGGCATCGTCACCATGCCCGGCGTGCACAACGGCATGGCCGCCTTGCAGGCGAAGAAGGCCGGCTTCGATGCGCTTTACCTTTCCGGCGCGGCGATGACGGCCTCCATGGGCCTTCCCGATCTTGGCATGATCACGGTCGACGAGGTCGCCTTCTTCATCCGCCAGATTGCCCGCGCCAGCGGCCTGCCGCTCCTGGTCGACGGTGACACCGGCTATGGCGAGGCGCTGAACGTGATGCATATGGTGCGCACCTTCGAGGATGCAGGGGCAGCCGGCGTGCACATCGAGGACCAGTTGCTGCCGAAGAAATGCGGCCATCTCAACGACAAGAAGCTTGCCGACCCGCATGACATGGCCGCCAAGATCGCCGCCGCGGCGAAAGCACGCCGCCACCTCTACATCGTCGCCCGCACCGATGCGGCCGCCAGCGAGGGGATTGATGGCGCCGTGGCGCGCGCAAAACTGTTCATGGAAGCCGGCGCCGATGCGATCTTCCCCGAGGCGCTGAATACGGTCGACATGTTCCGCGAATTCGCCGCCCGCATGGAGGGCGTGCCGCTGCTGGCCAACATGACCGAATTCGGCCGCACGCCTTATATGACGGCATCCGAGTTCGAGGCCATGGGCTACCGCATGGTGATCTTCCCGGTGTCCTCGCTCAGGGTCGCCAACAAGGCGCAGGAGCGGCTTTATGCAACGCTGAAACAGACTGGCTCCACCAAGGCCATGCTGGACGACATGCAGACCCGCGCCGAGCTTTACGAGACCATCGACCTTGCGGCCTACGAATCCCTCGACGCCTCGATCGTGGCCACGGTTTTGCCGACGCTGGACAAGGGATAGACAGAGCTACCAGCTCTTCAGTGCCCTTAATTCGGGGGTCTTCTTGAACATGTGCTCGTCCATGCGGGCGAGCAGCGTGTCGAGGGTGGAAACGCCCTCGCCGACGGCATCGCCCTTGTTCAGCATCACGCATTCGGCGCGCACGCCCATTGCCGCATCGGTCATTTCGCCGCGCGAGGGAACGCCGGTCTTGACCAGATTTTCGAGAACCTGCGTCGCCCAGATCACCGGCACGCCGGCCGCCTCGCAGATCCAAAGAATTTCCTCCTGCATTTCCGCCAGTCGCTCGAAGCCGATTTCGGCGGCCAGATCGCCGCGGGCGATCATCACGGCAAATTCGCGACGGCCTGCGGCACGCGCAATCAGGGCCGGCAGGTTTTTCACCGCCTCCGGCCGCTCGATCTTGGCCACAACGCCAAGCCCCGGACTGGCATTGCCCCCTGCCCCCAGTTCCCGATCCAGCAGATCGAGGTCTTCGGGCCGCGAGACGAAGGAATAGCCGACCATATCGGCGCATTCGATCACGGTGGAAATGTCGCCCTCATCCTTGGCCGTCAGCGGCGAAAGGCCGAGCGCGGTATCGGGCAGGTTCAGCCCCTTTTCCGGTTTCAGCCGCGCGCCCTTGGCCTTTGCCCGCTCGACCCGGATGATTGCCATGCCGTCGGCGACCTCCGTCACCACGGTCTGCAGCTTGCCGTCATCATACAAAACCCGGTCGCCAACCTTGAGCCGGGTCACCATTTCCGGCAACGACACGCTGACGCAAAAGCGGATATCGTCAAAGAGAGACGGCTCGCCCGAAGCGATCAGGCGGATACGATCGCCGACATTGGCCTTCAGTTTCGTCTCGGCAAGCGCGACCTTTTCCGTGCGGATCTTCGGCCCGGCAATGTCCATCAGCACCGCAATCCGCCGGCCGGCGGCATCGCCTGCCGCGCGCACATTGTTTGCCATCGCCCGCCACGCATCCGGCTCGTCATGGGCGCAGTTGATGCGGGCGATGTCCATGCCGCGACGCACGAGATCGGCAACGAATGCGGGATCGTCGGCGGCCTGCGTGGCCAGCGTGACCATGATGCGGCTGCGGCGATGCACCGGCGGCGGACCGAACATCAGATCGGTTGCCTGTTCCAGCCGTTCTTCGCCGGCGAAAAAATCCTCCACGGACGGCAACGGCACGGCACTTTGGCGGCCCGCGCGCGCGGCCAAAGCCACGAGCACGGCATCAAGCGTGGGCAGAACGCGGCTTTCCAGCCGCCCGAGCGAGGACAGGCCATGGCGCATCAGCGCACGCTGGAGCGGGCGCACATCGTGGTGTCGCAGCGCGAGATAATGCGCCAGATTGACGACGCCCGGCAGCGATGCCGCCTCCGGCCCAAAACCCTGCAGGATGGCGCGCGCCTCGTTTGTGACCAGTTCACGAAGGCTTTCCACCCGTTCCGTCAGCCCCCAGACATCATCGATTTCGGCAAAATGCTCGAAGGCAACCATCGCGTCTTCCTCCCGTTGCGGCCTCAGATATCAGATAGACCGATTTTCACGACCTTTCCATGACACCGCCCGCCAACGCCTCGCTTGCGCGCACCGGACCGGCGAGGCTATGGAAGGGACAACCGGTTTTCCGGACCCGATAATGGCAAGGCAGGAGTGCTAACAGATGCATGGCGAATACAAGGTGCCCGGCGGCAAGCTGGTGGTGGCCGATCTCGAAGTGCGTGACGACAAGCTGACCAATGTGCAGATCGCCGGCGATTTCTTCCTCGAACCGCCCGAGGCGCTGGCCGATCTCTGCGCGGCACTGGAAGGCCTGCCTGCCGACAGCTCGGCGGAAACCATGGTCGCAGCGCTGAAGGCGAAACTGCGGCCGGATGCGGCCCTCATCGGCTTCAGCGTCGAATCGATCGCAATCGCCGTGCGCCGGGCACTCGGCGCGGCCAAGACCTGGCGCGATTTCGAATGGGAAATCATCGATACCGGCGGTGAGACGCCGACCATGCATCTTGCCATCGACGATGTTCTGGCGCGCGCCGTCGCCGAAGGCCGGCGCGCGCCGACGCTGCGTTTCTGGGAATGGGAGCGGCCGGCGATCATCATCGGCTCGTTCCAGTCGCTGAAAAACGAGGTCGATCTGGAAGCCACCGAACGGCTCGGCGTCGAGATCGTGCGCCGGGTAACGGGCGGCGGCGCGATGTTCGTCGAGCCCGGCACCGCGATCACCTATTCGCTCTATGCCCCGGGCGAACTGGTCGACGGCATGAGCTTTGCCGACAGCTATGCCTTTCTCGACAACTGGGTGCTGAAGGCGCTGAACGATCTGGGTGTCGATGCCTTCTACAAGCCGCTCAACGATATTTCGAGCTCGAAGGGCAAGATCGGCGGCGCGGCGCAGAAGCGCTATGGCGGCGGCACCGTGCTGCATCACGTGACCATGGCCTATGACATGGATGCAGCCAAGATGATGCAGGTGCTGAGAATCGGCCGCGAAAAACTGTCCGACAAGGGCACCAAAAGTGCTGCCAAACGCGTCGACCCCGTGCGCAGCCAGACCGGCCTTGACCGCCGCGCGGTGATCGACCGGATGAAGGCCACCTTCACGGAGCTGAACGGCGGCCGGGAAGGCACGGTAACGCCGGAGGAATACAAGGCCGCCGAGGCGCTTGCGGCGGAGAAATTCGCAACGCCCGAATGGCTGGCCTCGATCCCGTAAGGCGAGCACAATGCGCGGCCACTTCCTCGGATGCGATATCGGCGGCACGGCTTCCCGCTTTGCCGTCGTCGATGAGGCGGGGGCGCTGGTTCGGCGCGGAAGCGCACCCGGCGCAAGTGCACTTCTCGGAACACCGGAAGACCGGGCGCGGCTTGAAGCGGCATTTACCCGCATTGGCGCAAGCCTGCCGGGGCCAATCCATGCCGCCGCTATCGGGCTTTCGGGCTATGATCCGGGGGCTTTTGACGCGATTTCCGCAATCATCGGCACGTCGACCGGCATCGCGACGGACCGCCTGACCCTGCTTGACGATATCGAACTGGCTTTCCGCGTGCTGTTTTCGCCCGGCGAAGGCCATCTGGTTTCAGCCGGCACCGGGGCAATCGCCACCCATATCAACGCGTCCGGCACGCGGCTTCGCATCGGCGGGCGCGGGCTGATGATCGACGATGCGGGTTCGGGCGGCTGGATTGCGCTTTGCGCCCTGCGCGCGCTCTACCGCAAGCTGGATGAAGACGGCGCCTATGGCGATATGGCCCCACTTGCCACAGCACTTTTCGAGGCGGTCGGCAGCGATGAATGGGCGGTGGTCAAGCGTCTCGTCTATGGCGGCGGCCGGGGAAAGATCGGTGCGCTTTCTCTGGCCGTCGCAAAAGCCGCAGACGCCGGCGACCGGTTTTCGCAACGTCTGCTCAACGATGCCGGCTACGAACTGGCCCGGCTCGGCAACATTATGATTGCGCGGGCGGGCAATCTTCCGGTGGCCTTTACCGGCGGCGTGCTGACGCTCTCGCCCGCAATCGGAAGGGCGATTGCCGAAAACCTGTCCGGCACAGCGCTTTTTCCCGCGCTCGATACGGCAGAGGGTGCGGCGCAACTGGCCCGCGATGGCTTTCAGCGCCAGTCGGTATAGGCGTGGCTTTCGCCCTGATAATCCTCGACCCGATAGTCTCCCGGCTCGACTTCTTCCAGATAGACCGGCCCGATGGGCACCTTGCCGTGGCCGCCGGGAATATCGAGCACATAGGTCGGCAGGCAAAGCCCCGATACCCGGCCGCGCAGCGCCCGCATGATCGCCTGGCCGCGCGCAATCGGCACGGCGAAATGGCTGACACCCTTGGCATGATCGAGATGATGCAGGTAGTAGGGTTTGACCCGGTTGGTCAAAAGCGCGCGGAACAGGGCCGCAAGCGTCTCGGCATCATCATTGACGCCCTTCAGCAGAACCGTCTGTGCAAAAAGCGGGATGCCGTTATCGGCCAGCCGCGCCAGTCCCGCTTTCACCGCATCCGTCAGTTCGCGGGCATGATTGACGTGGATGACGATGTTGACGGTTTTCTGCGCGCGTTTCAGTGCCGTGATCAGCCCGTCGGTGATCCGTTCCGGCGAGACGAGCGGCGCGCGGGTGTGAAAACGGATAACGCCGACATGGGCGACCTCGCCGAGCGCTTCCATCAGCGCCGCAAGCCGCCGGTCCGACAGCACTAGCGGATCGCCGCCCGACAGGATGACCTCGAATATCTCCTCATGCGCGCGGATATAATCAAGCGCGGTTTCAAGCTCGGCACGATCCAGCGCGGCGTCGGGGCTGCCGACCGTCTCCCGGCGGAAACAGAAGCGGCAATAGACCTGACATGTATGGGTGGGTTTCAAAAGCAGGCGGTCGGGATAGCGGTGGGTGATTCCCTTTTCGCGCTCGAACACCTGATCGCCGATCGGGTCTTCGCTTTCGTCGTCGTGATGGTCAAGTTCGCGGGCATCGGGCACATATTGGGTGCGCAGCGGATCGCCCGCCTCTGCGCCTTCAAGCGCATCGAGCACATGGGCGGGAATGCGGATGCGGAAATTCTCCTCCACGGCCTGAAGACGCGCATGCTCCTCGGGGCGCACCAGGGCATGGTCCACCAGCCCGCGCGCATTCACAACCGCTTTCGCACCATTCTTCGTCATCTCTGCCCGTTCTGCCGCTTTCCGGCCCGCAGCCGGCCTCCGTTCCGCCTTCTACGCCATCCGCCGGTCAAGTCAAAGGGTGGGATCCTCAGCTGAAAACCGCAGGCAGGACAGGCGTGGCAGAGGAGGAAACCTCAACCGTCCCAGCCGATGACATCCAGTTCCGGCCACAGCGTCTGCCAGCGCTCCGCCTTGTTCTCATAGACCTCGCGCGAGGCCTGTGTCTTGTTAGGCCGCACCGTGGCGCTCATCAGGTCGTCAAAGCCAAAGGGCGCATCCCATTGCCAGCCGTCGGCAACCGGCCTGATGCCGATCGACGTGGCCGTTGCCGGAAAGGTGGTGATTGCGTCGGAAACGCTGTCATACGATTCGATCCCGTAACCGAAGCGCTCGGCGTACCACAGATGCACGCGCGCCTGATTCTTGACGTCGATCCACGCGGGCACGCTTTCAAACAGGGCCCGCACCCGCGCGGCCTGCCGCGCCTCGCCGCGTTCTGAAAGGTCGCCGGGATCGAAATAGACGATGTCGATATCGGCGATGCCGTGTCCCGGATCGTAACCGAAACGCCGGTTCCACACTGTCTGCGCCAGTGCGCCGGCCACCAGCCAGCAGTCGGGCAGGCCGATCCGGTCGAAATTTTCCAGAATGGGTGAAATCAGCGGGCTTGCGGTCAAGGCGGACACAAGCCGCGCACAGTGGTCGTCCATCGATGTCCTCTTAAAGGCCCGGATACCCCGGAGCCGGCCTTTAAAAAATCGGCATAAAATCTGACGATTGCAAGTGCACAAGTCATGCGAAAGCGATTTTTCCTGATCTTACATTGCCGGGAAAATGACGGCGATCAAGGCGGCTTTGCGCTGCTGTAAAATGACCAAAAAGCAATTGAAATAAAAACACAAATTCCCACACATAGCCCTTGAAAAGGCCGCATTCCGGACCTTTCATTAAGGTGTGACCGGCAGCGCCCGTCGGCGCGTCCGATCATCCTGCCCACAGCTTTTTTTGCGGCAAAGATTGGAGGCTCACAATGATCTCAACAACCATTTTTCCCGGACGTTATGTCCAGGGTTCCGATGCAATCGGCCAGCTCAATACGGAAATCGCCCGTCTCGGCAATTTCGCATTTGCGATCGTCGACAAGGGCGTGATGGCGCTGGTGCGCGATACCGTCAAAACCGATGACAAGGCGAAAATCGCCGTGGAAGCGTTCAACGGCGAATGCTCGGATGAGGAAATCGAACGCATTGGCAAGCGCGTGGCCGCGGAAGGGGCCAATGTCATTGCCGGGATCGGCGGCGGCAAGGCGCTCGACACCGCCAAGGCCGTCGCCCACGCCGCCGGCCTGCCGGTGGTGATCGTGCCGACGCTGGCCTCGACAGATGCGCCCTGCAGCGCGCTTTCGGTGATCTATACCGCTGAAGGGGCGTTCAAACGCTATCTGGTGCACCATCTCGTCATTTAACCCGAAAAAATCAGTTAACATCTTGAATGGAAACGATTTTTCGTAGTTCAAACGGCTTCCTCCCCGGCTGTACTTCAGTGGCTCTGCGAAGGCCAATCGCAGCACTGTTTGCTTCACGATAAAGCTTCCATTTTTGTATATATTCCAAGGACTTGATAGAAATTTCAGCGAGAGTTCAATCATTTCCTCCAGCCGTCCTTTCGGCGGCAGCATTTTGGAAGCCCTTTCGCTTAAAACGATCTTCTCACGCTCCAACTTCGTGATCCGTGCTTCATATGCAGCAATGACTGTCGGATTTGTCGTCTCCACGATTCGGTCCAACAGGTTTTCCATCTGGTCTTCCGTATGGCCAATTTGGCTTTGAAGCTCGTCTTTCCGTGCTTTGGCCTGTGCAAGGCGCATATCCCAAGCATCGCGCATCATTGCTGTCACGAGCTGGAACAATTGCCGGTTCGGCTGCAAGGTTCGCAAAACGTCAGAAAACGCCTTTTCCATTTCAGCACGCGGGACAGATTTCCCGTGAGAGGCGCACCCCTTGGTCTTGCACCGATAATAAGCATAGTGGTTTCGGCAGCCCTTGGACCACGCGGCGGTCATCGGCTCGCCGCAGTCATCGCACAGGACAAAGCCGCGTAAGGGGAAATCCTCGCTGAAATCTTTCCGCGCCGCCGGGCGTTTTTTTCCATCAAGGTGGTCGAGGATGCGCTGATGGGTTTCAAAGGAAATCAGCCCTTCGTGCTGCCCCTTGTGCAGACCAATGTTCCACTTCGGGGCTTCCACATATCCCGCGTACACAACTTTACGCAGGAGCCGGGAGACCGTCATCGGACGCAAGGCTCCATCCTTCTTGTCTTTCGGAAAGAAAGGATCGCGTTCCAAATAGCGCTGCACTTCCGCCTGAGACGCAAACCGCCCGGAGGCATAGCCTTCAAGCACCTCACGAATGAGGGACGCCAAAGGCTCGTCCGGCACCAGCACTTTGCCGCCACTTTGGCTTGAAGAGACGTATTTATATCCCACCGGCGCGCGAAATACCCAAAAGCCGCTTTCGACCCGCGATCGCATTTTCTGAACAACCTGTCTGCGGTTTTGTTCCCGCTCCAATTGGCCTTGCGCTGCGATAACGGTTTCGATGAATATCCCTTCGGGCGTATCTTCAAGCTTGAAGTTCAAGCATTCGACATGCGCCCCGCGCGCGGCAAATTCTCGGCGCAGCTTGATATGAAATTCCGTATCACGTGCAAAGCGCTTGAGATCATCAAAGATCACAACATAGCGTTTGCCTTTTTGCGCATCGAGATAAGCAAGCATGGCCCGCATACCGGGCCGCTGCATGAAATCACCGCCGCCAGACGCATCGTCGGGGAAAACCATCTCGACAGGATAGCCGCGTTCTTGCGCATAGGCGCGGCAACGCTGCTCTTGGCTATCAAGCCCGCTACCCTCCAAGCGCTGCCTCGTGGTGGACACCCGGCAGTAAATCAGCGCCGTGGGTGGGTGCATATCGTTTTTAAGAATTTGATTCATTTTCTCCTCCTTATCTACAGGTTGTTCGGCTCATCGCCGGACGCTGTATTGGCAAATGTTTTCGTAATGTTGTTTGCTGAAGTGGCTTTATTATCCGCTTTTGACTGCGGCGATTCAATAAGATTTTCAGTATCTTCCCCGCAAACCTGCTGCATCGGGTGAATGCCGAAGCCGAGATCGACAAAGCCCAGCATGATGCTCCACAGCATCGACAGAAACGCCTGTTTCTGCGCCTCGCTCATGTCGCTTTCATCAAGGAAATGCTGATAGCGGTCGAAATCAATCTCGATATGATTGCGGGATTGACTGCCTTGTGCGGCTTTACCCCGGAAGGCAAGGCCAAGGTCAATTGCGGTTTTATCTTTGCCGGTGGTCATCGCGCCATCCTCCACTTCGTGCTGCCCGTATGGTTGGTGCCGTTCCCGCGCTCAGCCGCAAGGCTGGCTGCGGGGCGGTTTCGATCTGGTCCGGGCGGCGTGTCCGTCACGTGAGAAGACTGGCCGCTGATTATTCCCATGATTCTATCCATGGATGAATCATGGTTTTTCTTGTACACCTTTAGTTTAGCATCCTTTGGGACAGGTTTGCAAAAAAGGTAAGGGAATCCGCTATGTTGCAAGTGGTGGATCATCATTGTCTCCTTATCTTTCTTGGGTCGCATCACGCGCGCGTCTCCCGCGCGCCGTCTCAAAATCTTGCCGTCCTTTACGGGCCCGCTCGCGCCAGTTCTGGCGCAGGGCATCAATGACGGCTTTGTGCGCGGCATCGCTCTCGCGCTTTGCAGCGGCGCGCAGAGCCTCGCTTGGGGCCGGGTGTTCCAAGGCCGGGAGTTTGGGCTTTTGCGCAGCCAGCCACTCAAGGCTTTCCTTGGTGCGAATGCCGCGCTCGGCAATCTTTTTCGGATCAGGCAGGTTCTCCCGCCGCCATGTGCTGCGGGGAGACGCCGCGCTCTCAAAACTGCGCTTTGCCACCGTCTTTGCTCCTTGTGCTTCACGGCTTCGTTCCAGTGCTCATCAAACCTTGGGCCGGTATCCGTCGATGAAGGCCCATTCGCCGTGCCGGTATTGCGGGAAGTCACGGTAGCGCCCCGGAACAGGTTCGCGGATAACGCGCCGCTTGCGCGCGCCCAGCCATGTGTGCAGCCGCACCGCGCCCATATCCCGGTCAAAATACGGATTGGGAAAGAACCGGCCAGCGTATTGAGATTGCGTGTAATACGGCACCTTGTCCGCCATGAAGGGGCGCAGGCCATAGCCGGAGGCAAAGACCAGAGCCTTATCCGCTGGCATGGACAGGATTTCATCGGCGCTCATTAAGGGCCGGGCTATTTTGCGCTGATGGGTTTCTTCGACGTCCAGTCCGCGCAAGGCAATGCCCGCCTTGATCGGGTCCAGCTTGCCCGTCAGCGCCGCGTGCAGGGTTTCCTGCCGTGCCCGCGTGCCCCGCGCATTGGTCAGCGTGTCGTCCAGATGCAGCGTTTGCTGGCCGAGCTTGCGGCTGAGATGCTGGGCTGTGCTCAGGTCCGACACCCCGCCACCAAGATAGATTTCTATATCGGCACTGGCCGAAAGCGTCATCGCGCCGGTTTCACCGAGATTGGCGCGGGGCTGGCCGACATCCTGATAGACGCAGGTCGGGCACAGCCCAAAACCCCGGCCAATCACATAAAACTCTGCCACCTCCGGGAAGCGGCCCAGCTGCGCGGCCTCGTCAATCACAAGATCGACCGTGGGCGCGCCGGGGCTCCTCTGCTTGATCGTGCGCAGCGTCGAGAAGAATTGCCGGATCACCGGCGCATTCTGCCCGATCAGCTCGGCGGGCATGATCAGGAACACATAGACCGGACGGGTCTCATCTTCCGTCAGCACATCCAGCGTAAAGTCAGCCTCTGCCGTTCCGGTGAAGGTGTTTTGCAAGGCCGGGTCATTCATAAAGGCCAGCGCGTTGGTGATTTCGGCCATGATGGAATCATAGGTGCGGCGGCTTTCGGCGGCCATTTCCCGCATTTCGGCAGTGGTGATCGCCAGATCGGGTTCACCCAGCGCGGCCATATGGACGGACATCTCGGCCCATGCCTCCGGTGCGGCGCGGATCATGCCTACCAGTTCAAACAGGCTGTCAACGGCGGTGTAAAAACCGGCCGCGGGGCGGAGCAAAAGTCGGCCACTTTGGACGCAGGCATGAGGGCCGCGGGAGGGCGTAGCCCGAGCG